>NZ_CAXAXY010000049.1:0-21774 GCF_963972885.1 uncultured Pelagibacterium sp.
ACGCCCGGTGTACCAGCCGAGCGGCCGCGTTCCCGTCGCGACGGTGTGCAGCCTTACTGCTTCGGCGATCTGGGCCGCTTCGTCCTGCCGCTCCATGTCCTTGTGCTCGACCCATTTATAGCCATGGGAGGCGATTTCCCAATCGGCGTCGAGCATGGCCTGCACCTGCTGCGGCGCGCGCATCAGCGCGGTGGCAACGCCATAGACCGTAACGGGCAGGTTGTTCTGCGTGAACAGCTTGTGCAGCCGCCAGAAACCGACCCGGGCACCATATTCATACATGGATTCGATGTTCCAGTGCCGCGCACCGGGCCAGGGCGCGGCGCCCACCACATCGGCCAGAAAGGCTTCGGAGGCCTCATCGCCATGCAGGATGTTGTTTTCCCCGCCCTCTTCGTAGTTGAGGACGAACTGGATCGCGATATTGGCGCCGCCGGGCCAATTGGCATGGGGTGGGTTGGGGCCGTATCCGGCCAGATCGCGGGGATAACGCATGGCGTACTCCATGACGGGCAGACAAACAGGAGCGTACCTTAGACACAAATTTTTGGACCATGTGGTAAAAAATTCTGTGCCCGCCCCCTTTCGCAGGGCAATTTTTGGGTTGATAGTTGGGGAAAATCCAATGGCGCTTGGAGCAGGCATGACCACAACCGGACGGCTGACGACCCACGTTCTAGATACCGCGAACGGGACCCCTGCGAAGGGAATGACCATCGATCTTTACAGGGTAAATGGCGAGGCGGCAGTGTTCGAGCGGTCGGTGGTCACCAATGATGACGGGCGGTGCGACGGGCCTTTGCTGGAGGGGGAATCATTGGCGGAAGGGGCCTACCGGCTGAACTTCCATGTCGGAGAATATTTCAGCAGAATCAACGGCAAAGCCGTTGAATTTCTCGACGTGGTGGCAGTCGATTTCAGGGTGAGTGACAGCCAGGCGCATTATCATGTGCCGTTGCTGGTCTCTCCCTTCGGCTATTCGACCTATCGCGGGAGCTGAGCTTGGACCCGCGCACCGCTATCTGCTTCTATCTCAACGATAATCTGGTCGAGCTGGACACGCTTGAGCCGGACCGGACGCTGCTCGATTTCCTGCGGCTGGACCGTGTCCTGCGGGGCACCAAGGAAGGCTGCGCTGAGGGAGATTGCGGGGCCTGTACCGTCATTGTTGGCCGTAAAAGTGGTGGAGTTGTGCGATATTTGCCTGCAAATGCGTGCATAATGCTGGTTTCGATGCTGGATGGCGCGCATGTGGTGACCGTCGAGCATCTCAAGGGTGCCGATGGCAACTTGCATCCGGTGCAACAGGCCATGGTCGACTACCATGGAAGCCAGTGCGGGTTCTGCACGCCGGGGTTCGTGATGAGCCTTTACGGGCTGTGGCTGGCCAATCCCAATCCATCCGTTCCCGAGATCGAAAAGGCCTTGCAGGGCAATCTGTGCCGCTGCACGGGTTATGCCCCCATCGTGCGCGCGGCCCAGGCGGTGTCCAATTATGGCTCGGTGCTCGAAGATGCGCTCAACAAGGAGCGTGGGGAGATCCTTGCGAATTTGACCGAGCTCGAGGACGGGCGACGGGTGGTGGTCGAGGGAACGCGCGGCAAGACGATCATCCCCGCCGATGTCGATGATCTTGCGGCGGTGCTCGAGGCGATGCCCGAGGCGACGATCGTTGCTGGCGCGACCGATGTGGGGCTGTGGGTCACAAAGTTCATGCGCGAGATCGCCCCGGTGGTGATTATCGGCCACCTGATGGGCGAGGTGTCTGTCGAGGACGGACGGATCGTTTTCGGGGCCGGCGTTAGCTACGCCAAGGCGTACGAGATCATTGCCGTCCATATTCCGCAGATGGTCGAATTGTTCGACAGGATCGGCGGGGCGCAGGTGCGGGCGATGGGGACCATCGGCGGCAATATCGCCAATGGCTCGCCGATCGGCGATACCCCACCGCCGCTGATCGCGCTGGGAGCGGAGGTTACGCTCCGCAGGGGCGGTGTTCGGCGGGTGGTGAAACTGGAGGATTTCTTCATCGCCTATGGCAAGCAGGACCGGGAGAAGGGTGAGTTCGTGGAAAGCGTCTCGGTGCCCGTGCCGGGTACCGATGAGCTGTTCGGGGTGCATAAGGTCACCAAGCGGCGCGATGAGGATATCACAGCAACGCTCGGTGCCTTTCGGGTGAAAATTGCAGATGGCGTGGTGGCGACGGCAGTCATCGCCTATGGCGGCATGGCCGCGACCCCAAAGCGGGCAAAGGCTATCGAGGCGGCGCTGATCGGCAAGCCCTGGACGCTGGAAACGGTCGAGGCGGCGTTGGGTAAATTCGAAGAGGATTTCCAGCCGCTGACCGACTGGCGGGCCAGTGCTGATTATCGGATGCTGGCGGCGAAAAATCTTCTCAAGCGCTTTTATTTCGAGACCGTCGAAGGGCCGAGCCATATCGTTCGGCACGAGGTGGCATAGTGACAGCGCTCGACACCAAAGCCACGATAAGCGGCGGGGTGCATGTGCCGCAAAAGCACGATTCCGGGCACAAGCATGTATCGGGAACGGCCGAATATATCGATGACATGCTTGAACCCGCGGGAACGCTGCATGCCTATCTGGGTCTTTCCACCAACGCGCATGGGGAAATTCAGTCGCTGGCGCTCGAAGCGGTACGGCAGGCGCCCGGCGTGGTCGGGGTGCTGACAGCCGCGGACGTGCCCGGGCATAACGACATTTCCCAGCCCGGCAAGCATGACGAGCCGATCTTTGCCGAAACGCGGGTCGAATTTTTCGGGCAGCCGCTGTTTGCTGTGGTCGCGACGACGCGCGAAGCGGCGCGGCGGGCGGCCAGGCTTGCGCAGGTGAGCTACACCGAATTGCCCTTTGCACTCGATGTCGCTGCGGCGCGCGAGGCCGGGGGAGCGCTGGTGACTCCGGGCATGACGCTTGAACGGGGCAATGTGGCGGCGGGCATGGTGGCTGCCAAAAACCGGGTTAAAGGCACCATGGAAATGGGCGGACAGGACCATTTCTATCTCGAAGGCCATATCGCCATGGCGATACCCGGCGAGGATGACGAGGTGACCGTTCATTCCTCCACCCAGCATCCGAGCGAAGTCCAGCACATGGTGGGCCACGCACTGGGCGTGCCATCCAACGCCGTCAATGTCGTGGTCCGGCGCATGGGCGGCGGGTTTGGTGGCAAGGAAACCCAGAGCAATCTTTTTGCGGCGGTTGCTGCCATCGCGGCCAAGAAATTCAATCGCGCCGTCAAGATCAGGCCCGATCGGGACGACGACATGATCGCCACCGGCAAGCGGCATGATTTCGTTGTCGATTATGAAGTCGGCTATGACGATGAGGGCCGGATCGAGGCGGTCGATGCGGTATTTGCCGCGCGGTGCGGGTTCTCGGCCGATCTTTCGGGGCCGGTGACCGACCGGGCCCTGTTTCATGCCGACAACGCCTATTTCTACCCCAATGTGCGGCTCAAATCCGAACCGCTCAAGACCAACACGGTCTCAAACACCGCGTTCCGCGGGTTCGGCGGTCCGCAAGGCATGGTGGGCTGCGAGCGCTGGATCGAGGACATCGCCTACGCGCTGGGCAAGGACCCGCTCGATATCCGCAGGGCCAATTTTTATGGCGAAACCGACCGCAATCTCACGCCCTATCATCAGACCGTAACCGACAACATCATCGGACGGGTGGTGGATGAGCTCGAGGCGAGTTCGCACTATCGCCGGCGGCGCGAGGAGATCATTGCGTTCAACAGGACGTCCAATGTCCTCAAGCGCGGCATAGCGCTGACGCCGGTCAAGTTCGGGATCAGTTTTACCATGACGGCCTTCAATCAGGCCGGGGCGCTGGTCCATGTCTATCGCGATGGGTCGGTCCATCTCAACCATGGCGGCACCGAGATGGGGCAGGGGCTTTACGTCAAGGTGGCGCAGGTTCTGGCCGATTGCTTCCAGATCGATCTCGACAAGGTCAAGATTACCGCAACGACGACCGGCAAGGTGCCTAATACATCGGCCACTGCGGCTTCCTCTGGATCGGACCTTAACGGCATGGCCGCTGCCAATGCCGCCGAGCAGATCAAGGACCGGCTGGTCCGGTTCGCGATGGACAAGTTCAACGTGCCCGAGGACGCCATCAGCTTCGAACCCAATTGCGTGATGGTGGGCAACCAGCGTTATGACTGGGCCGATTTCATCGATCAGGCCTATCTGGCCCGCGTGCAGCTCTCGGCTGCAGGGTTTTACAAGACGCCCGACATTCACTGGGACCGAGCGGCGGGCAAGGGCCAGCCGTTCTTCTATTTCGCTTATGGTGCTGCGTGTTCGGAAGTGGTGGTCGACAGCCTGACCGGGGAATACATGGTGGAGCGCGTCGATGTGCTGCACGATGTGGGCAAATCGCTCAATCCGGCGATTGATATCGGGCAGATCGAGGGCGGGTTCATCCAGGGCATGGGGTGGCTGACCACCGAGGAATTGTGGTGGGACGACAAGGGGCAATTGCGCACACACGCGCCTTCAACCTACAAGATCCCCGTGGTGTCTGACGTCCCCAGGATATTTGAGGTAAAGCTGGCCGAATGGTCGGCCAACAGCGCCCCGACTATTCGCCGTTCCAAGGCAGTGGGTGAGCCGCCCTTCATGCTGGCGCTCTCGGTGTTCGAAGCGCTCTCGATGGCGGCGGCAAGCGTTGCCGACTACAAGATCGCCCCGCGCATGGATGCACCGGCCACGCCCGAACGGGTGCTGATGACCATCGAGCGAATAAAGCGCGAGGCGGCAGGGCGGTGAGCGTAACGCCGCAACAATTGCGCGATTTCCTCGACCGCCACAGGCAGGCCGTTCTGGTCGAAGTGACAGAAGCAAAGGGCTCAACGCCGCGCGAGGCGGGGGCGTGGATGGTGGTTTCGTCCGAGAACGAAATCGGCACCATCGGCGGTGGTCAACTCGAATTTCTGGCTATCGCGAGGGCACGCGAGGCGCTGACTTCAGGGGAAGCCGCAGCGGCCCTCGATATCCCGCTCGGGCCCGAGATCGGGCAATGCTGTGGCGGTCGCGTGGCCATCGGTATGCGGGCGGTCGATGCCGATGTTGCTCAGGATGTGCGGGTGCGGGCCGAACGGGCTTATATGGCGCGGCCCCATGTCTATGTGTTCGGGGCAGGGCATGTGGGCAACGCGCTGGGTCAGGCCTTATCGCTTTTGCCGTTGCGCACGCTGGTTGTGGACAATCGTGCAGCCGAAATTGCCAAGGTGCCGCACGGGGTGGAAGCGCGGCACGTTCCAGTGGCCGAAGCGCTGGTGCGCGAGGCGCCGAAGGGCTCGTGCTTTGTGGTTCTCACCCACGATCATGGGCTCGATTTTCTGGTCGCTTCGGAAGCGCTGATGCGTGGGGATGCGGCATATGTGGGGATGATCGGCTCGAAAACCAAAAAGGCCACCTTCAAAAGCTGGCTTTCGGACATGGGGCTGGATACGGAAATGGTCGAAAGGCTTGCTATGCCGATCGGCGGGGCCGATGTTCATGACAAGCGACCCGAGGTGATCGCGGCGCTTACGGCGGCAGAGATTTTACGGGCGCTGGCCGGATAGGGTTTAGAGTTGGGGCAAAACGATAAATGACTGATTTCACGCTGTTTTGGGAATGGATGGCGTTTGCCGTGCGCTGGAGCCATGTGATCGTGGGGATCGCGTGGATCGGTTCGTCGTTTTATTTCATCGCGCTCGATCTTGGGCTGCGCAAGCATGCCGGTCTGCCCGCGGGCGTGCAGGGTGAGGAGTGGCAGGTGCATGGGGGCGGGTTCTACCATATCAACAAATATATGGTGGCGCCGCCAAACCTGCCCGAGCACCTGATCTGGTTCAAATGGGAGAGTTATTCGACCTGGCTGACCGGGTTCGCGATGCTTATCATCGTCTATTACGCGGGCGCCGACCTGTTTTTGATCGACCGTACGGTACTCGATGTCGAGGCGCCGGTGGCGATCGCCATTTCGCTGGCCTCGCTTGCTCTCGGCTGGGTGCTTTACGATCTGTTGTGCAAATCGGTTCTGGGCAAGAGTCAGAACGGGCTGATGATCATCCTGTTCTTGATCCTGCTGGCCATGTCGTGGGGCTATATGCAGGTGTTTACCGGTCGCGCCGCCTTCCTGCATATGGGCGCGTTCACGGCGACGATCATGTCGGCGAATGTCTTTTTCATCATCATTCCAAATCAAAAGAAAATCGTCGCTTCGATGAAGGCGGGCGAGGCGCCCGATCCGGCACTGGGGGCACAGAGCAAGCAGCGCAGCGTGCACAACAATTACCTGACGCTGCCGGTGTTGTTCTTCATGCTCTCGAACCACTATCCACTGGCGTTCGCCACCGAATACAGCTGGGCGATTGCCGGGCTGATCTTTCTGATCGGGGTGGTGATCCGGCATTTCTTTAACACCATGCATGCGACCGGACGGCGCGAATATTGGACGTTTGCGCTGGCGCTTGTTCTATTTATCGGGATTATCTGGCTTTCGAGCTATCCCAGGGGGCAGGCGGAAGCCGGGAGCGTGAGCCAGACATCGCAAGCGTTCATGGATGATGCTCATTTTCAGCAGGCATCCCAGATCGTGCTTGGCCGCTGCTCGATGTGCCACGCGGCCGAGCCGGCCTATGAGGGCGTGCATATGGCGCCCAAGGATGTACGGCTCGATACGCCTGACCTGATCGCCCAACACGCGCGGGAAATCTACATCCAGTCTGCCCGCAGCCACGCCATGCCGCCGGGAAACGTGTCGTTCATGACCGATGAGGAGCGACAGATGCTGTCCGTCTGGTACCAGTCGGTGACCGGGGAGCGGAGCCTGTGACCGCAAAGATTCTGCGCGGTCGCGTATTGAGCTTCAATTCCGAGCCATCGGGGCCGGACGATCACGACAGCTACCGCTATATCGAGGATGGGGCGGTGGTTGTCGATCAGGGCCGGATCGTCTCGACGGGCGAATACAATGATGGGCTGAAGCTCGTCGCGCCCAAGGCAGAGGTGATCGACCATCGGCCCGGGCTGATCCTGCCGGGGTTTATCGACACCCATATCCATTATCCGCAGATGCAGGTCATCGGGTCCTATGCCAAGGACCTCTTGGAATGGCTCGACACCTATACATTCGTTGAGGAACAGCGCTTTGCCGATGCCGAGCATGCGGCGCGGATCGCCTCGCTGTTCTGTGACGAACTGGTGCGGTACGGGACGACGACGGCGGCGGTCTATTGCTCGGTGCATCCGGAATCGGTGGATGCGTTTTTCACTGAGGCGAAAAAGCGCGGCATGCGAATGGTCGCCGGTAAGGTGATGATGGACCGCAATGCGCCCCAAGGGCTGCTCGATACGCCGCAGCGGGGGTATGACGAAAGCAAGGCATTGCTGGAGAAATGGGATGGCGTCGGGCGGCTGCATTACGCGATCACGCCGCGGTTCGCACTGACCTCCACCCATGCGCAGATGGAGATGACCCAGGACCTGGTGCGCGAATTTTCCGATGCCTATGTGCAGACGCATGTGAACGAGAGCCTGGGCGAGATCGAATTTATCAGGGAGCTGTTTCCCAATTTGCCGGACTACGTCGGGGTTTATGAGCATTACGGCCTTCTCGGGCCCAAGACATTGCTCGGCCATTGCATTCACATGACCGATCGGGAAATCGAAGCGCTTTCGGAGACCGGATCGGTGGCGGTGTTCTGCCCGACATCGAATTTGTTCATCGGGTCGGGGCTGTTCGACCGCGAGCGGCTGATGGAATCCAATGTGCGGATCGGGGTGGCGACCGATGTGGGCGGTGGGACATCCTATTCCATGCTGCGCACGCTCGACGAAGGGTACAAGGTGCTGCAATTGCGCGGCCAGCGCCTCTCGCCGCTCGAGAGCTTTTTCATGATGACGCTGGGCAATGCGCGGGCCTTATCGCTTGAGCATACCATCGGTACGCTGGAGCCAGGGAGCGATGCCGATATCGTGGTGCTCGACGCCCGAGCCCTGCCCCATATGACGCTCAAGATGGAGCAGGTGGAAAGCCTGTCCGAGGAGCTGTTTTTGCTCCAGACATGCGGGGATGACCGGGTGATTGCCGAGACCTATGTGGCGGGCGAGGCCGCCAAGGCGAGATTGCGCTGATTTCCACATCGTGGAAGGGTTTTCCACGACTGCTTGGCGAAACGGGGCGCGTCCGGTACCCGATCAGGAAACGATGAGGAGAGAGCCGATGAGCAGCTATGTCAAACGGGCCGGTTTGCAGGTCGATGAACGGCTTGCGGGGTTTGTCGAGACTGAGGCACTAAAGGAGCTCGATCTCGCGTCGGATCGTTTCTGGGCAGGGTTTGCCGAGATGGTTGCGGCCTATATGCCGGGCAATCGCGAGCTTTTGGAAATCCGCGACCGCATGCAGAACCAGATCGATGACTGGCATCGCGACAATGGTCCGGCAACGCGGGATCCGGCGGCTTATGAAGCGTTCCTGCGCGAGATCAGATATCTCGAAGACGAGCCGGAGGATTTTCGGATCGAAACCGAAAATCTCGATCCCGAGATCGCCTCGATCAGCGGGCCGCAGCTTGTTGTGCCGGTCTCCAATGCCCGCTATGCGCTCAACGCTGCCAATGCGCGCTGGGGCAGCCTGTACGATGCGCTTTACGGCACCGATGTGATTGCGCGGGAAGGCGAGCTGGCGCCGGGGCGTGAGTACAATCCCAGGCGCGGTGCGGAGGTGTTTGCGCGGGCCGGGCATTTTCTCGATGAGGCGTTTCCGCTGCTCGGGGTCAAGCATTGGGCCGTGACGCGGTATGGGGTCGATACATCGGGCGATGGCGCCAGACTGGTGATCGAAAGCCAGGATGGTCCGGCGAAACTGGCTTATCCCGAGGCGTTCGCTGGCTATTCACGCGATGGCGACCTGCTGCGGATCCTGCTCAAGCATCACGGGCTGCATGTCGAGCTGGTGATCGACGCCAGCCATCCGGTGGGCAAGGACCATCCGGCTCATCTTGCCGATGTTGTCATCGAAAGCGCGCTGACCACAATTCAGGACTGCGAGGATTCGGTCGCGGCGGTGGATGCCGAGGACAAGGTCGGGGTCTATCGCAACTGGCTGGGGCTGATGAAGGGCGATCTGGCCGATACGTTCGAAAAGGGCGGCAAGAGCGTAACGCGGACGCTCAATGCTGACCGGGTCTATACGGCGCCGGATGGATCGTCGCTCAACCTCAAGGGCCGCGCCTTGCTGCTGGTGCGCAATGTCGGGCATCTGATGACGACCGATGCCATCCTCGATGCGGAGGGGCAGCCGATCGGGGAGGGGCTGATGGATGCAGCGATCACCACGCTTTGCGCCCTGCACGACCTCAAGCGGAAGGCCAATTCCACAACCGGCTCGATCTATATCGTCAAGCCCAAGATGCACGGGCCGACCGAGGTGCTGTTTGCGTGCAATGTGTTCGGGGAGGTGGAAAAAATCCTCGGACTGCCGCTCAACACAATCAAGATTGGCATCATGGACGAGGAGCGCCGGACATCGGCCAATCTCAAGGCCTGCATTTATGCGGCGCGCGAGCGGGTGTTTTTCATCAATACCGGGTTTCTCGACCGGACGGGCGATGAAATCCATACGTCCATGGAGGCCGGCCCGGTGCTGCTCAAGGACCAGATCAAGGCCGAGCGCTGGATTGGGGCCTACGAGGATCGCAACGTCACCATCGGGATTGCCTGCGGGCTGACGGGCCGTGCCCAGATCGGCAAGGGCATGTGGGCCCGGCCCGACGATATGGCGGCGATGATGGAGCAGAAGATCGGCCACCCCAGATCGGGCGCCAATTGCGCCTGGGTGCCCTCGCCGACGGCGGCAACGCTGCACGCGCTGCATTATCATGAGGTCGACGTGTTCGAAGCGCAAAAACGCCGGCACAACGAACCCATTCCGACGCTGACCGAGCTCTTCTCTATGCCGGTGCTCGATCCTGCATCGCTTTCGCCCGAGCAGATCCAGCGCGAACTCGAAAACAACGCCCAGGGGATCCTGGGCTATGTTGTGCGCTGGGTCGATGCGGGAGTGGGGTGCTCGAAAGTGCCCGACATCAACAATGTGGGGCTTATGGAAGACCGCGCGACCTGCCGCATTTCATCGCAAGCGATTGCCAACTGGCTCTGGCATGGGGTGGTGACCCAGGACGAGGTGGTGGCCACCTTCACCCGGATGGCCAGGGTCGTCGACGAACAGAATGCGGGCGATCCGGGGTATGAGGCGATGAGTGACGATCCGGAGCACTCGATCGCCTTTCAGGCCGCATTGGCGCTGGCGCTTGAAGGGGTCGAGCAGCCGTCTGGCTACACCGAACCGCTCTTGCACGCCAAGCGGGCCGAAAAGAAGGCTCAGCGATAATCTTCGCGCTTGTCGGAAAGGCGCGGATCCTGCTGTGCCTTTTTCTTGCTATCTGAGGTATTCTGCCCTGATTTCCGGTCGCGTCGGCTGCGGCGCCAGAGGTCCCATTGGCGTTCGCCGCGCAAGATGATTCCGTTCATTGGGCGCTGGAGGAAAGGCAGGTCGATGGCCAGCAACAACAGGCCGAGCGGTAGCATCCAGATGCCGAGAATCGGGAGAAAGGACGCAATGCCGCCTAGGCACAACAGGATGCCCAGTGGAATGCGAATGAGCATGGCCCAAGGCTGGCGCAAGACGTAAATCACCATCGCAAAGCGCGGAAAGCGCGCTTCGAGGCGAAGGAACAGGCGTTCGAGGCGGGTCCGCTCTTTGGTCATGCCCTAAAAGATAAGAGGGAAAGTGGCTTAATCAAGCCATGCGCGATCACGAGACGAAATCGAACTTGTCGACGTCAAACAGGCCGTTGTCGGTCATTTTCAGATGCGGGATGACGGGAAGTGCAAGAAAAGCGACCTGAAGGAAGGGTTCGGGCAGAGTGCAATCGAGCGCTTTTGCCGCGTGGCGCAGATGCTCTAGATGTTCGGTGACGATCTCGAAGGGTTCCGGGCTCATCAGTCCGGCAATGGGCAGGGCAAGATCGGCGAGGATTTCGCCCTCGCAGGCGACGGAAAACCCTCCGCCGATTTCGATGAGGCGATTGACGGCCAGGGCCATGTCTTCATCGGTCACGCCGACCACGGTGATGTTGTGGCTGTCATGGCCGACTGACGAGGCGATGGCGCCGCGTTTGAGGCCAAAGCCCTTGACGAAGGACCGGCCGATATTGCCGTTGATGCCGTGCCTTTCGATGACTGCCACCTTGATGACATCGGCACTTGTATCGGGTTTGAGGCCGGCTTCGTCGCTGGCGAGGGCCGCGCTTTCGCGGAAAGTGAGGATAAGGCCGGGTTTGACGCCGATTACCGGGACTTCGTTCTTGTCGGGACTGGGGGCGGTGATGAAGGCCGAAGGCTCCACCGGCGTTGCCTTCATGGAATCGAGCCCGACCGGACTTATCTGTTCGCGGGTTGCCCAGAGCGCTTCGGTGACGAGGCGACCGGCCGAAACGACATCGGAGACGTGGCAGTCTTCAAGACTGTCGAGCAGGGCAATGTCGGCGCGCCAGCCCGGCGCAACGTGGCCGCGATCCTTGAGGCCGAAAATGCGGGCTGCAGAATGGGAAGCGGCGCGATAGACGTGGTGAACCGGACAGCCATGCGCGATCAGGCGGCGGATCGAGGAATCGAGATGGCCTTCTTCGGCGATATCGAGCGGATTGCGGTCGTCGGTGCACAACGCAACGAAGGCCGAGGTGTTGGCGTCGAGTATTTCCGCAAGTGCGTCGAGGTCTTTTGACACCGAACCCTCGCGAATGAGGATGGCCATGCCTTTGGATAGCTTTTCGCGGGCCTCCTTGGCGCTGGTCGCTTCGTGATCGGTGCGGATACCGGCGGCGAGATAGGCGTTGAGGTCGAGGCCCGACAGCAGGGGCGCGTGGCCGTCCATATGCCGGTGCTGGAAGGCTTCGAGCTTGGCCAGAATGGCTGGATCGCCATTGATGACGCCGGGGAAATTCATCATCTCGGCAAGGCCGATGATTTTGGGATGATCGGCAAAACGCAACAAATCGTCGATCTCAAGCCGTGCGCCTGCCGTCTCGAACGGTGTGGCCGGCACGCAGGAGGAGAGATTGATGCGCATGTCCATGATCGAGCGTTCGGCGCAATCGAGAAAATAGCGAATGCCTTTGGCCCCCAGCACATTGGCGATTTCGTGCGGGTCGCAGATGACGGTCGTCACCCCGTGGGGCAGCACACAGCGGTCGAATTCGAGCGGGGTGACCAGCGAGGACTCGATATGGAGGTGGGTATCGATAAAGCCGGGCACGGCGAAACGGCTTGCGCCGTCGATTTCGGCATTGCCTTCATAGGCACCATGAGTGCCGACGATGCGATCGGCGACGATGGCGATATCGGTCTGGATGATCTCGCCGGTCACGATATCAAGCCGTTTGACGTTTTTGACGACCAGATCGGCAGGGTCGAGCCCACGTCCTGCGCGGATCATGCGGGCGAGAGTGGCGGCGTCGGTCATCGGCTGTCTGTCCTTGGTCTTGCTTCAGGGTGTCGCGGGGCGGGGGCAGGGTCAAGAAACAAAAGCGGCGGCATTGCTGCCGCCGCTTTCGATCGACCGGTTTTTCTGCTTACTCGGGAAGCTGGTCGTCCACGCCTTCGACGTAGAAGTTGAGGCCCAGCAGAGTGCCATCATCGGCCTGTTCGCCTTCGGCGAGCCACTCGGTGCCGTCCTGTTTGGTGATCGGGCCGGTGAAGACGACGAGTTCGCCGGATTTGATGGCTTCCTCGGTCTCTTCGGCCAGTGCGGCGACCTCTTCAGGCATATTGGTGTAGGGCGCCATGGTCAGGATGCCATCGGCCAGACCGTCCCAGGTGTCTGAGGTTTCCCAGGTGCCGTCGATCACCGCGCCGACGCGTTCGATGTAGTAGGGCGCCCAGGTGTCCACGATGGCCGTGAGCTGGGTTTCGGGGCCGGCTTCGATCATGTCGGACGCCTGGCCGAACGCCTTGATGCCGCGGGCGGCGGCTTCCTGCATGGGGGCGGTGGAGTCGGTGTGCTGGGTGATGATATCGACGCCCTGATCCATCAGGACCTTGGCGGCGTCGGCTTCCGCACCGGGATCGTACCAGGAATTGGCCCAGACCACCTTGACGGCGAAATCGGGGTCGATCGACTGCGCGCCGAGCATGAAGGCGTTGATGCCCTGTACCACTTCGGGGATGGGGAACGAGCCGATGTAACCGGCAATTCCGGCTTCCGACATCGAGGCGGCGATGACGCCCTGGATGTAGCGGCCTTCATAGAAGCGCGAATTGTAGACCGAGACATTGGGTGCGGTCTTGTAGCCTGTGGCGTGTTCGAACAGGACGTCCGGGAAGCGCTCTGCAACGGCAACGGTGGGGTCCATGAAGCCAAACGAGGTGGTGAAGATGATGTCGCACCCCGAACGCGCCATGCGCTCGATAGCGCCTTCGGACGTCGCTTCGGCGACGTTTTCGATATAGCGGGTTTCGACAGCGTCGCCATATTCTTCCTCGACAGCGAGGCGGGCGATGTCGTGGGCCTGGCTCCAGCCGCCATCGGTGTGCGAACCGACATAGACAAAGCAGGCTTCGACAGGCTCGTCCTGCGCCATGGCTACGGGAGTGAGGGTCATCGACAGCGCCGTGGCTGCCGCAAGGGTTGAGAGGAGCGTTTTCATGAGTGTCCCTTCCTTAAAAGTTCTTATGGTTTAGCGATCCGGCACAAAGCTCTTGCCGAGCGAGGCCGGGGTGTTGATCAGCGTCAGCCGCCGGTTCTGGGAAATCAGGACCAGAACGAGGACGGTAGCGAGATATGGGAGCGCCGAGAGAAACTGGGACGGAATGGCGATCCCCAGCGCCTGGGCGTGCAATTGACCGATAGATACCGCGCCGAACAGATATGCCCCCGCCAGCACCCGACCCGGACGCCAGGAGGCAAAGACCACCAGTGCCAGCGCAATCCAGCCGCGGCCCGCCGACATGTTCTCGGTCCATTGCGGTGTATAAACGAGCGAAAGATGCGCGCCGGCCAGTCCCGCACAGGCACCGCCGAACAGAACTGCGACATAGCGGTAGCGGATGACCTTGATGCCGAGCGCATGGGCCGATTGCGGGTTGTCACCGATGGAGCGAAGGGTAAGGCCCTTTTTGGTCCTGAACAGGAACCAGGCGACACCGACGACCAGCGCTATGGAAATGTAGAAGATAATGTCCTGACCGAACAGCAAGCGACCCACGATCGGGATGTCGGACAGGCCGGGTATGTCGAGAACCGGCATGCGGACGGCGGAGCGACCGACATAGGGTTCGCCGATCAGCCCCGATAGCCCCAGGCCCAGAATGGTGAGGGCCAGGCCCGTGGCATACTGGTTGGTGGCAAGCGTCAGGGTCAGGACGGCAAAGAGCAGCGAGAGGGCCGTGCCGAACAGCATGCCGACCAGAGCCCCGACGAACGGGTTGCCAGTAACGATCATGCCTACGAAACCGCCGACGGCGCCCATGACCATCATGCCTTCGACGCCGAGATTGAGGGTGCCGGAGCGTTCCACGACGAGTTCGCCGATGGCGGCGAGTAACAAAGGCGTTGCGGCGGTGATGATGGTGAGAAGGATCGACTCAAGCATCGGCGGCGCTCCCCGATGCCTTTGGCGTACGGGCGAAACGGACGCTGTAGTGGATCAGCGTATCGCAGGCCAGGATATAGAGCAGCAACGCGCCCTGAAAGACGCGCGCCACCTTGTCGGACAGCCCGAGCGAGATCTGCGCGGCTTCTCCGCCGAGATAGGTGAGCGCGAGAACGAGCCCGGCAACGATCACGCCGAGCGGATTGAGGCGGCCAAGGAACGCAACGATGATGGCGGTGAACCCGTAGCCGGGCGAGATAATGGGGCGGAGCTGGGCCGAGGCGCCGGCTACTTCGATGATGCCGGCCAGCCCGGCACAGCCACCGGCCAGGAGGAAAGAGAAAAAGATCATCTTTTTGGCATCGAACCCGGCGAATTTGCCGGCGCGCGGGCTGGTGCCGAGCACCTTGATTTCAAAGCCTTTGAGCGTGCGCGACAGCATGATCCAGATGGCGATGGCAACGATGATGGCAATGGCGATGCCCCAATTGGCACGGCCATCGGCGGGCATCAGCTCGGGAATGCGCGCGAAGTCATGGAAGCGCACGGACTCGGGGAAATTCATGCCCTCGGGATTGCGCCAGGGGCCGCGCACCAGATAGTCGAGGATCAGCTCGGCCACATAGACCAACATCAGGCTCACGAGGATTTCGTTGGTATTGAATTTGGCCTTGAGCAGCGCCGGAATGCCGGCCCACAGAGCACCGCCGACGATGGCGAACGCCATCATCAGGGGCAGGACGAGCGGGCTCTGGAAATCGGTGAACAGGACCGGGAATATCGATCCGGCCAACGCCCCCATGATGAACTGGCCCTCGGCGCCGATGTTCCAGTTGTTGGAGAGGTAGCAGACCGAAAGCCCGGCCCCCATCAGGATGAGCGGCGCGGCCTTGATGAGCAGTTCGTGGATCGACCACAGCTCGGTCAGCGGTTCGATGAAATAGACGTAGAGAGCCGCCAGCGGGTCTTTGCCCAGAATGGCGAACATGATCGCCCCGGTCAGCACCGCCAGAGCCAGCCCGATCAGCGGAGAGAGAAATTGCAGGGCGCGGGAGGGTTTGCCGCGTTTGGTGAGTTCAAGCCTCATGCGGGCTGGCCTTCGAAAATGCCCGACATCTTGAGTCCGATGGCGTTGCGGTCGGTCTGGGCGACTGGCGCGAAATCGGAGAGGCGGCCTTCGGCGATGGCGGCGAGGCGGTCGGTGAATTCGAAAAGTTCATCAAGGTCCTGGCTGATGACCAGAATGGCGGCGCCGTCCTGGGCGAGATCGACAAGGGTCTGGCGGATACGGGCGGCCGATCCGGCGTCGACACCCCAGGTGGGTTGGTTGACGATGATCACTTTGGGATCTTCGAGCACTTCGCGTCCGATGATGAATTTCTGCAGATTGCCGCCCGAGAGGGACTGGGCCGCCGGGTCGGACGCGCTTTTGCGCACGTCGAGGGCTTTGACGATGGTGTCGAGCAGGCTCTTGGCCTTGCCGCGGTTGAGGAACATGCCCGATCTGAGGTCCGGATTGACCCGGTAGCGGGTGAGGATGACATTTTCGCTCAGCGAGAGTGAGGGGACGGTGGCGTGGCCCAACCGTTCCTCGGAGATAAAGACAGCGCCTTTGGCGCGCCGGGCGCTGATGTCGTCATGGCCAACCGGTTGGCCGAAAAGCGTTATCTGTTCAGGCCTCCCGGCAAGGCGTTCGCCAGACAGCACATCGAACAGCTCGGACTGGCCGTTGCCGGCAATTCCGGCGATGCCGACGATTTCGCCGGGAAACAGATCGAGTGAAATGTCATTGAGGGGCGTGCCGAATGCCTCGCGGGAATCCATGGAGAGATTGGCGATGGAAAGCAGCGGTTCTGCGCTCTGGGCGCGGGCTTTGGCGGGGCGGATCTGGTGGATATCGGCGCCGACCATCATCTTTGCGATCGAGGCTGCGGTTTCATCGCGCGGGATGCAGGTGCCAACGACCTTGCCGTGGCGCAGGATGGTGGCGCGTTCGCACAGCGCCCTTACTTCTTCGAGCTTGTGGGAAATATAGAGGATAGCCTTTCCCTCGTCGCGCAGCTTGCGCAGCACGGCAAAAAGGTCGTCGACCTCCTGGGGCGTGAGGACCGAGGTCGGCTCGTCCATGATGATGAGGTCGGGATGGCCCAAAAGGCAGCGCACGATCTCGATGCGCTGGCGCTCGCCGACCGAAAGGTCGTGCACATAGGCGTGCGGTTTGAGCGGCAGCCCGTATTCCTTCGAGACCTTTTCGACGTCGGCTGCCACTTTTTTGATGGGCGTGTCGCCGGGCAGGGCGACGGCAACGTTTTCGGCAACCGTGAGCGCTTCAAAAAGGGAAAAGTGCTGGAACACCATGCCCACGCCAAGCTGGCGGGCGAAGGCGGGACTGGGAATGGAAACGGGCTTGCCCCGCCAGACGATCTCGCCCGCGTCGGGCTGCAGCGCGCCATAGAGCATTTTGACGAAGGTGGATTTCCCGGCTCCGTTTTCACCCAGAAGAGCATGGATTTCACCCGGAAATACCTGCAAATCAACGGAGTCGTTGGCCTTGAAACTCCCGAAGGATTTGGTGAGACCTCTGAGGGTCAGCAGTGGTTCTGAGCCGCTTGCCGTCATCACGCGCCAAAATTGGACCAAATGGACAAAAACACTATGTCGTCACATTTATCACCACGCAAGGCCGATTGCACATGAGGTGGTGACTTGTTGAACGATATTTTTCATTTGCCCAATTTTGCATCAGTGGGTGGTGGAACGTGATGCCGGGCCAAGCGTTAAACCGCTGATGGGCATTGTGCCTGACCCGACGAACTCCGGTCGAGTTCAAATCATGAGGGACGCACCCATGAGCGATGAAAAGCCCGATCTTACCAAGACCGAAGCGCGGCAGGGCAATAGCCGCTTGATGAACTCGCGTGTTCTGATCTACGGATTGGTCGCAATCGTCGTTCTGTTCGTGGCTGTCTACTGGTTCAGCACGGCGACCTACGATGAGACCGCGACGACCACTGATGGCGGCGCTACGCTCGAGGACGTACCGGCTGCCGGTGGCGATGTGGACAGCGACCTTGAGGGGTTGCCGACCCCGGCGCCGACAGACGAGGCCGTGACCGAGCCGGAAGGCGCCGATTCGCCAGCCATCGATACTCCCATTGAAACCGCTCCGGTGGATGCGACCGGGCCCGCAGCCGACCCCGTGGAGACCGAAACCCCCGCGGCGCAATAGGCGTCAGGCCGGGCGGCGCAGAGAGACCGAATTGCGCAGGATCAGTTCGGAGCGCAGAAGGATTTCGCGGCTGGTGGGTCTTTCGCCTTCCAGCATTTCGAGCAGCAAGTCCATGCTGGCCTCGCCGATCTTGAGGCGGGGCTGTTTCATTGTGGTCAAGGACGGCGTGACAAAGCTGGCAAAGGAAATGTCGTCAAAGCCCATGACGGAGAAATCTTGCGGCAGGTCATAGCCGCGCGCGGTGAGCGCGATCAACACCCCCAGCGCCGTCGCATCGTTGACGCAGAAAAAGGCCGTCGGCAGCCGGTCGCGCACGAACATGCGCTCGGCCGCTGCGCGGCCGCTTTCGGTGGTTCCATCGGCTTCGAGTATGAAGCTGGTCTGCGCTGAAATGCCGGCCGCCGTGAGTGCGGTGCGAAAGCCGCGCTCGCGCAATTGGGCAACGGCACGGCCCGGGGACTGACCGATAAAGGCAATTTCGCGGTGCCCCTGGCTGATGAGGTGATCGGTGGCGACGCGGGCACCTTCGATGTTGTCGACGCCGACAAAGGGAATACTGGAATTGGGGATCGGTTCGTTGATGGCGACCATCGGAGGCAGGCGCGCCCCCGGCTGGTTGTCGATCAGGCCGAAGGGCAAGTGGCCGGTGAATAGAATGATCCCGTCGGCCTGGTTGGAGGCGATAAAGCGCAGATAGTCGGTCTCGCGGACCGGATCGTTCTGCGTGTTGCCGATCAGGACGCCATAGCCGCGCTTTGAGGCTTCGGTTTCAAGGCCCACCAGAATGTTGGAAAAGTTCGGATCGCCGACATCGGGAGCCAGGATCAGGATCATGTGCGAACGCCGTGTGCGCAGATTGCGCGCCATGGCGTTGGTCGTGTAGCCGGTCTGGGCCACGGCCTCTATGACCTTGCGGCGTGTGGAGTCGGCGACTTTGCCTGGTTCGTTGAGGGCGCGGGAGACCGTGGCGATCGAAACGCCGGCGATCAATGCCACATCCTCGATCGTTGCTGGTTTGACCGCGCTCAAGGCTCTCCCCCTGCCGATGCCTTCCTTGCGGAGCACGGCCATTCAACGCATTGGATGCTGGGCGCTTTTTTTGTCGCGTTTCCGAACCGGAGACGTTGGTTCCCGCTTATCCTGGAAACGGCTTGGCCACCCTCAATCCCGACGCAATGGTTTATACACATCTGGCCTTGTGTAAACCTTTACATGACAAATGAAAAGGTTTACACAAATTGGCAATTGGAGAAGCTGGCCAGTGAGCCGGTGGGAGATAGGGGGAGGACTGGTGGATGGCCGATAGCGCCAGTACGCCGCATATTCTGGCAGCCAGCAGAGTTTCCAAGAGCTTTGGAGAAGTGCCGGTTCTGTTCAGCATCGATTTCGACGTTCGCGAAGGCGAGGTCCACGCGCTGATCGGAGAGAACGGCGCCGGCAAATCGACCCTTATCAAGATCCTTTCGGGCATCGAGCAGCCGACCTCGGGCACCATCGTGCTCGACGGTGAACCGATCCGGCTTCCCTCCAACGGGGAAAGTGCATCGCTCGGAATCGTGGTTATCCATCAGGAGCTCAATCTCGCCGAGCACCTGACCGTGGCCGAGAGCATTTTTCTGGGCCGTGAATGGAAGCGATACGGGTTTCTGCGTCGGGCCGAAATGCAGGCCGAGGCACAGCGTATTCTCGATGGCCTGCATGTGTCGATCGACCCCAATGCGCGCATCAACACACTTTCGGTTGCCGACAAGCAGATGGTCGAGATTGCCAAGGCGATCAGCCGCGATGCGCGGGTCCTCATCATGGACGAGCCGACGGCCGTTCTGACATCGGCTGAAACCGACATTTTTTTCGAGCAGGTGCGGCGCCTGAAAGCCAAGGGCGTAGCCATCGTCTTCATTTCGCACAAGCTCGACGAGGTCATGGCGCTTTCGGATCGCATCACCGTGTTACGCGACGGGCAATTGATCGCGACCGTGGACACCGGCGATCTCACCCCGGACGCCATTGCCGAGATGATGGTGGGACGGGAGTTGTCCAATCTTTATCCGCCCAAGAACGAACCCGATGTCGACGCGCCGGTGATCCTGGACGTGGAAGGGCTTACGGCGCCGGGCGTGCGCGGCGTAAGCTTTGCGTTGCGGCGTGGAGAGATTTTGGGATTTGCCGGGCTGATCGGATCGGGCCGCACTGCGGTCATGGAAGCGATCGTCGGCCTCTCGGAAAAGACCGGTGGCACCGTGCGGCTCAGAGGTGAGCCCGTGGCGTTCTCGGCGATCGGGGAGGCGATAGATGCCGGGCTGGTCTATATGACCAAGGACCGCAAGGGCAAGGGGCTGTTGCTCAACATCGGGTTGCAGCGAAACCTCACGCTCCTGACGCTCAAGCGCCACATCAAGGGGGGCTTTCTCAACGAAGCGAGCGAAGTCGAGGCGATGGAGCGGGCAACGCGGCGCTTCGATATCAGAGCGCGTGACGCTTCGGTTCGCGTGGGCCAGCTTTCGGGCGGCAATCAGCAGAAACTGATGCTGGGCAAGGCCATGGAGAGCGAGCCGGAAATCGTCATCATCGACGAGCCGACACGGGGGATCGATGTCGGCACCAAGCAACAGATTTATCACATCATCGCCGCGCTCGCCAAAGAGGGCAAATCGATCATCGTGGTCTCCTCGGAGATGCAGGAGGTGATCGGGCTTTCTCACCGGGTGGTGGTGATGCGCGATGGGCGCCGGATGGGAACGCTCGAAGGCGCGGAAATCAAAGAGGGAGAAATCATGCGCTATGCCGCAGGGCTCAAGGGAGAATTTGGCGATGACCGCGCAAGCGCATGAGGGTGTAAAGCCCGCCAAGAAGCGGTTCAGGATCGACTATCACACCTTCGGGCCGCTCGTGGCGCTGATTGCGTTGTGCTTGTTGGGGCTGGCACTCAACCCGGCCTTTGCCTCAGAGGGCAATATTTCCAATCTTCTCACGCGCTCGGCCTTTATCGGCATCATCGCGGTGGGGGCGACCTTCGTTATCACAGCAGGCGGGATCGACCTTTCGGTGGGCTCCATGGCCGCGGTGATTTCGGGGGCGATGATTATCGTGATGAACGCGGCCATCGAAACGCTCGGAACGGGCGTTCCGACAGTGCTGCTGGGCTGTGCGGCTTCTGTGCTGCTGGGGCTGGGCGCGGGCTTTCTCAACGGCTTCATGACGACCAAGGGCAAGATCGAGGCCTTTATCGTGACGCTGGGCACGATGGGTATCTTCCGCTCGCTGGTCACCTATTTCGCCGATGGTGGAACGCTGTCGCTGGCCTTCGATATCCGCGACGCCTATCGCCCCGTCTATTACGGCAACCTGCTGGGTATTCCCATCCCGGTGCTGGTGTTTGCGCTGGTTGCGGTGCTGGGCTGGGTGCTTCTCAACCGCACGGCGTTCGGGCGCTATTGCATGGCGATCGGGTCCAACGAAACGGTGGCACGCTATTCGGCGATCAAGGTCGACCGCATCAGAACGCTGACCTATGTCATCCAGGGGCTTTGCGTTTCAATCGCCACCATAATTTATGTTCCGCGACTGGGTTCGGCCTCGTCCTCGACAGGTGTGCTCTGGGAGCTCGAAGCGATTGCGGCCGTGATTATTGGCGGCACCATGCTCAAGGGCGGGTACGGGCGGATCGGGGGGACGGTGATCGGGGCGATCATGCTCACGACCATCGGCAACATCCTGAACCTGACCGACATCATCTCGAACTATCTCAACGGTGCGGTCCAGGGCGTGATCATCATCGCTGCCGTCTGGCTGCAGCGCGGTAATCTTGGCCATCTCAATATCTTCAGGAAGGCCAGGGGCTAGAGCGTTTCCAGGATAGGTGGGACCTGCTTGT
>NZ_CAXAXY010000050.1:0-21768 GCF_963972885.1 uncultured Pelagibacterium sp.
GCCCAACAGCGACATCGATGCTCTCATGCCCTGGCACTACACCGGCTGAACGGTCCTGGCTTCGCGCTTACCACCGCAGCGCGAGGCGGTACGATAGTGAGGTTGGCAATGGCGGAAAACCGGCTTATTGCGGGCCTACGAATGAGACCGCCCAGAGGACATACAATGGCCCGCTACCATTCCTACGACCCCGCCGAGGGACATGGACTGCCCCATGATCCGATCAAGGCCATCATCGCTCCACGGCCGATCGGCTGGGTATCCTCGCTCGACAAGAATGGGCACCCCAACCTCGCGCCCTACAGCTTTTTCAACATCTTCTGTTCGGCGCCGCCCATCCTTATTTTCGGCAGCGAAGGGCGAAAGGATTCGATCAACAACATCGAGGCCACCGGGGAATTCGTCTACAATCTGGCGACCCGGAGGCAGGCCGAGGCGATGAATATCAGTTCGGGGTCGTTTGCTCCCGGCGTCGATGAGTTCAACGAGGCCGGACTTGAAAAGCTTGCGTCAGAGACGGTCGGGTCACCACGGGTTGGTGGGGCGCCGGCGAGTTTTGAATGCAAGCTGCTCGAGGTCAAGGCGCTCGTCGATCTGGATGGTAACCGTCTGGAGCGCGAACTTGTGATCGGGCAGGTGGTGCGGGTTCATATCGATGCAGACTACCTCACCGATGGCCTGTTCGACATTGAAAAGGCAGGGACAATCGCCCGGTGCGGCTATCGTGGCGACTATGTGGAGGTCACATCGGTCTTTGAGATGCTGCGACCGGTAGTCGGACGGTAAGGCTTCCTTAAGCGCTGTGGCCGCACCTGCCCTTATCCTGTCCAAAATTGGTCGCGATCGTGCGGCAGGACAGGCACTCGATACAGTTTTCTTCAAATCATCACGGCTGCAATGAAAGTTTCACGTCGCCATTTTATGGGCACCGCTGGTGCGTTTGCGCTCGCCGGAGGCCTGTTCCCAAGCGCAGCGCAGGCCGTATCTCTCATGGATCCGTTCAACCTGCCTACGGCGGTCGATGGCGGGGTGATGAAAATGGGGGATGGTATAGCCTATGCCGGCGGACCGCGTGGCAAGCTCGATGTGTATGTGCAGCAGAACCCCAAGGGCAACGCACCGGTCGTGATGTTCATCTATGGCGGCGGCTGGAGCCGGGGAGAGCGTTGGGAATATGATTTCGTGGGTCGCGCGTTTGCGTCGCGGGGCTTTGTTACGGTCATTGCCGATTATCGGCTGGTTCCCGAAGTCACCTATCCTGCCTTTCTCTACGATATTGCGGTCGCGGCCAAATGGGTGGAAGACAATATCGCGACCTTCGGGGGTAATCCCGACAAGCTGTTTTTGGCCGGACATTCGGCGGGAGCCTATAACGCGGTGATGCTGGGGCTCGATCCGACCTTCCTGCGCGAGGCGAGATCGACCCTCAAGGTGCGCGGCATCGCCGGTCTTGCCGGCCCCTACGATTTCTATCCATTCGAATTCAACGAGGTGCGAGAAGCGTTCGGCTATGCGCCCAACCCTGAGGGCACTCAGCCGGTTCGGCTTGTAACTCCAGCAGCACCGCCGATGTTTCTGGCGGCGGGAAATCTCGATCTGATCGTCAAGACCGACAACACGACGGCTCTTGCTGCAAAGCTGCGCGAAAACAACGTGCCGGTCGATGAGCGCTATTATGACGGGATCGGGCATATGGAGATCGTTACCGCTCTGGGGGCGATGCTGCGCTGGCGCGCGCCGGTGCTCGACGATGTCGTCAACTTCTTCTCCAGCCTCGGGGCGCTCGACTCTTAAGGCGGTCAAACCGGCTTGGGGATCAGACTGAATGAAACCATGTGGCCCGTTCAAACGTAACAAGGGCATGGATTTCAAAACGCGTGCCCTTGTCTGGGCGGGAGCACTGATGATGGGGGCGATTTCGGGGCTTTTCGGATTTGCCAATGCGTTTTCGCCCGTCGGTGTCTTCAACGCGCTGGTTCCCAAGGATGGCGGTGTTACAATCGAGCGCAACATACCGTTCGGTGTTCACCCGCGGCAAAAGCTCGATATCTATCGGCCCACCAATGACGAGACCGGACTTCCGGTCATCTATTTCAGCTATGGCGGCGGCTGGGAATCCGGCGACAAGGAAGAGTACAGCTTTGTGGGCCGGGCGCTGGCGGCCCGTGGCTATGTGACGGTCATCGCCGACTATCGGCTGGTGCCCGACGTTGTGTATCCCGACTTTGTCGCCGACAACGGGTTGGCCGTTCAATGGGTCACCGACACGATCGGGAGCTATGGTGGCGATCCGGGCCGAATGGTTCTCATGGGGCATTCGGCGGGCGCTTATAATGTCATGATGCTGGCGCTCGATCCCGAGTTCGGGGTCGATCTGTCAAATGTCAGGGCCATAGTGGGGCTGTCCGGGCCGTACGATTTTTATCCCTTCGACGTGTCGCAATCGCAGAACGCGTTCGGCGATTTTCCACAGCCCGAGCAAACCCAGCCGGTCAACCTTGTGTCGCGAGATCTGCCGCCGGTTTTTCTGGGGCACGGGGACAAGGACGAGACGGTTTTTCTGCGCAATTCGGTGACACTGGCCGAAGAGATGACCGAGTCCGGTATCGATGTGTCACTCCAAATCTATGAGGGCGCCAATCACGCCGATACGCTGGTCTCAATGGCGATGCCACTGCGCTGGCGATATCGGGTGCTTGATGATGTGCTGGCGTTTCTCGACGCCAACGCTGTCTCGGGTCCGATTCCCTAGCGTTTGAGGAAGCGCTCAAGGCGCTCAAGTCCCACAGCGATCTTGTCGGGCCCGGCGGCAAAGCACCAGCGCAGCCAGCCCTCCCCCTCCGGCCCGAAGGCGCTGCCGGGCGCCAGACCCAGGCCATAATCGGCGACGAGGGTTTTGGCCGTCGCCATGTCGTCGGGTTCGCCGTCGATGCGGAAAAAGGCGTACATGGCGCCATCCGCCTCGGGGATTTCGATGCGGCCCATATGCGAAAGGCCATCGAGCAAGGCGCTGCGCGATGCGGCCAGGCCGGACCTGAGCGCGGCGATCGTTTGTTCGCCTCTCGGGTCGGTCAGCGCGGCAAGGCCGCCCCTCTGGATGAAGGATGGGGCACAGGAGGTATTGTATTCAATGACTTTGGGGACGTCGGACATCATAGCCTGGGGCAAGGTCAGCCAGCCCAATCGCCAGCCGGTCATGCGCCAGGACTTGGAAAAGGAATTGACGCGGACGATGCGGTCGTCGGGCTCGGCGTGCCGGAGCATAGACGGCGCTGCGTCGCTGCCGTCAAATATCAGCCGTTCGTAAACCTCGTCGGTGAGGACCCAGATCCCGTGCTTGCGGCAATGCTCGAGGATGGTTTTCTGCGCCTCCCGATCAAGGGTGAACCCGGTTGGATTGTTGGGCGCATTGATGATCACCATCCGTGTTTGGGGGGTGAGCGTATCGAGCAGGCGCTCGATATCCAGAGACCATTTTCCATCTGCAACGCTCAAGGGAAAGCGGACGATTTCGGCACCCAGAAGCCGTGGGGCTTCGGCGATATTGGGCCAGATGGGAGTGATGACAACGACCCTGTCCCCGGGCGAGACGATGAGCTGGTTTGCGATCATCAGGGCCGACACGCCCGAACCGGTAATGGCGATCTGTTCGGGGCTGGAGGGTATGGCTTGCAGCCTGCTTTCATAGCCGGCAACGGCCTCGCGCAGT
Organism: uncultured Pelagibacterium sp.; assembly: GCF_963972885.1. Taxonomy (NCBI): domain Bacteria; kingdom Pseudomonadati; phylum Pseudomonadota; class Alphaproteobacteria; order Hyphomicrobiales; family Devosiaceae; genus Pelagibacterium; species uncultured Pelagibacterium sp. Next base: position 3,710 of record NZ_CAXAXY010000050.1, read on the forward strand.
TCTGGAAGGCCAAGATTGTGAACATAGAAGGTCTCGCCATCGGCCAGCGCCTTCTGTGCCGCCTCGCGGATGAAGGGCGGCGTGACCTCGTCACCTTCACCGAACCAGAAGGGTGCGATGTCGGTCCGGCCCATGCCGGCGTTGGCGATATCGCGGATACGCGAGGATGAGAGGGCCGAAACCTGCGGTCGGGCAGTGGCGGACATGGTGGTCTTTCGCTCAGGTGTTGGTTTGACGGCGGGCACCGATGATGGTGGCGGCGACGACGCCGATGGCAACGATTGCAATGATGATGGTGGCCAGTGCGTTGACGTCAGGAGAGACGCCGAGGCGGATTTTCGAGAAAATCACCATGGGCAGGGTGGATGACCCGGGCCCTGAAACGAAACTGGCGATCACCAGATCGTCGAGCGATAGCGTGAAGGCCAGGAGCCACCCCGAAATCAGCGCGGGCGCGATGATGGGCAGGGTGATGTCAAAGAAAACCCGTAAGGGTGTGGCGCCCAGATCCATTGCCGCTTCGTCGAGCGAGCGGTCCATGTCCACGAGGCGTGAGCGCACGACCACGGTGACATAGGCCATGCAGAATGTTGAGTGGGCAATGGTGATTGTCGTAAAGCCCCTTCCGCCCGGCCAGCCAATCAGGGCTTCCATGGAAACGAACAACAGCAGGGCCGAAAGCCCGGTTATGACTTCAGGCATGACAAGGGGCGCTGAGACCATGCCGGTGAGCGCCGTTTTGCCGCGGAACTTGCCGAGCCGGGTGAGGGCGATGCCGGCCAGCGTGCCGAGAACCGTGGCGATGGTGGCGCTGACGGCAGCGATCTGCAGGCTCAAGAGCCCGGCCGCGACAACCTGGGAATCGCCAAACAGCGAGGCGTACCAGCGCAGGGAAAATCCCGTCCATACCGTCACCAGCCGGCTTTCGTTGAACGAGAAGACAACCAGCGAAACGATGGGCGCGTAGAGGAACACAAAGCCGATAACCGCCATAATCGTGGTGAAATATCCGCGCTTCATGCGTCCTTCTCCACCACGGCATTTTGAGCACGGCTCAAGAGCATGATCGGGACCACGAGGATGACCAGCATGACGATGGCGACGGCCGAGGCCACGGGCCAGTCGCGATTGGCGAAAAACTCGTCCCAAAGCACACGGCCGATCATCAGCGTATCGGCGCCGCCCAGGAGCGAGGGAATGACGAATTCGCCGATGGCAGGAATAAAGACCAGCATGGAACCGGCAATCACGCCGGGCATGGAAAGTGGAAGCGTGACCGTCAAAAACGTCATAAAGGGCCGCGCGCCCAGATCGGCCGAGGCTTCGATCAGGCTCTGATCGAGTTTGACCAGAGCCGTATAGATCGGGAGGATCATGAAGGGCAGGTAGGTATAGACGATGCCCACAAAGACAGCGCCTTCGGTCTGGAGCATGGTGATCGGTTCATCGATGATGCCGAGCCCGACCAGCGCGTTGTTGATGATGCCGTTGCGGCCCAGAAATCCCATCCACGCATAGACCCGCAAGAGGAACGAGGTCCAGAAGGGCAGGATGACCAGCATGAGCAGCAGGTTGCGGTATTTGTCGTCGGAGCGCGCAATGAACCATGCCATGGGATAGGCAAGGACCAGCGAAATGGCTGTCGAGATTGCGGCGATGCGCACCGAGTTGATGTAGGCGTTGGCGTAGAGCGCGTCCTGGAGAATGAACAGAAAGTTCGAAAAATGCAGGGTGATCGAAAGCGACCCGTCGGCGCCCCAGATGAACATCGGCAGATAGGGCGGCTGGCCCAGTGCAAAAGCGCTGAGCGCGATCTTGAAGACCACCAGGAGCGGGATGAGGAAGAATACCGCCAGCCACAGCGTCGGCGCGAGAATCACTGCGGAGCGTCCGGAAATGCCCAGCCGGTACAGGCCGTTGGCAATGAAGGTCCACGCCCTGCGCCGGGGCTGCATTTCCCCCATGCTCACGAAGTCAGCACCGCGCCGGCATCAGCCTCCCAGGAGACGAACACCTTTTCGTCCCAGCTGATGGATTCGGGGGCGTAGCGGGAAGAATTGGTCTGAGAGACGTGGATGCGCTTGCCACTGTCGAGAACGATGCGGAAAACGCTCATATCGCCGAGATAGGCAACGTCTTCGACCAGCCCGTGGGTGATGTTTGCACCGCCTTCGGGGCGTTCACGCGAGAGCACCATCTTTTCAGGGCGGATGGCGTACCACAGGGTCTGCTCGGGAGCGCAATCGACGCCGTGCGACACATAAATATCGCAGCCGGCCTCGGCCGAGGAATCGATTCGGATATGGTCGTCCTCATCTTCGGTGACCACGCCTTCGAACATATTGACCGAGCCCACAAACCCCGCGACGAAGCGGGTGTTGGGAAACTCATAGATTTCCTGAGGTTCGCCGATCTGGGCGATCTTGCCATCGTTCATGACACCGATGCGGGTCGAGAGCGTCATGGCCTCTTCCTGGTCGTGGGTGACCACAATAAACGTCACGCCGAGGCTTTCCTGGATCTTGACCAGTTCATACTGGGTCTCCTCGCGCAGCTTCTTGTCGAGCGCGCCGAGGGGTTCATCGAGCAGGAGCAGTTTGGGGCGCTTGGCCAGCGAGCGGGCCAAGGCGACGCGCTGACGCTGGCCGCCCGAGAGCTGGTGGGGCTTGCGTTTGGCGAAAGGCTCGAGCCGGGTGAGCTTCAAGAGCTCGGCCACGCGGTCGGAGATGTCGGAGCGTCCCATGCCCTGGCGCTTGAGGCCGTAGGCTATGTTGTTTTCGACGCTCATATGCGGAAAGAGCGCATAGGACTGGAACATCATGTTGATGGGGCGGTGATAGGGGGGCACGTTGGCCATGTCCTGACCATCGATCTCAATGGTGCCCGTGGTGATCGATTCAAAGCCGGCCAGCATGCGCAGAAGCGTCGATTTTCCCGATCCCGATCCGCCGAGCAGGCAGAACAGCTCGCCCTTGTAGATGTCGAGGGAGACGTCGTCGACGGCATAGACGTCGCCGAAGGTCTTGGTGACGTTGCGGATGCGCACAAACGGCTTGGCGCCCGCATCGCGCCAGGGGCGCGCATCAGCGGCGATTTGAGGCTTTTTCAAAAGAGGATTTCCCCATCCCCGAACAAGAAGAATTGGCAGGGCACCATAATGCGCCCTGCCATGCAAGATATCGTCGCTCAGACGCCGGTCTTGATGCGGGTCCAGGCGCGGGTCAGAAGCCGATCATATGAGGGCGAGCGGGCCTTGAGCGGGAAGAGATTGGCCATCACCTCTTCGGTCGGATAGATCGCCGGGTCATTGAGGACTTCCGGATCGACGAGTTCATCGGCCGCTGCGTTGGGATTGGCGTACCAGACGTAGTTGGTGATGTCGGCGGCGATCTGTGGCTCGAGGATGAAGTTTATGAAGGCGTGAGCCGCTTCAGGGTTCGGCGCATCGGCGGGAATGGCCATCATGTCGAACCAGATCGAGGCGCCTTCTTCGGGAATGACGTAAGCGATTTCAACGCCTTGGTCGGCCTCTGCGGCGCGATCTGCGGCGATGAAGATGTCACCGGAATAGCCCACTGCCAGACAGATTTCGCCATTGGCGAGATCGGAGATGTACTGGGAGGAGTGGAAGGAGCGGATATGGGGGCGGATCGAGCCGATCAGCTGCTCGGCCGCTTCAAGGTCTTGGGGGTCTTCGGAGTTGGGATCGAGGCCGAGATAGTTGAGTGCGGCAGCGACCATTTCGACCGGTGCGTCGAGGACCGAGATGCCGCAATCGGCCAGCTGGGCGGCGATTTCGGGGTCAAAGAGCAGGTCCCAGCTTTGAAGCGGGCCGTCTTCGCCCAGACGCTCGGTGATGGCGCCGATGTTGTAGCCGATGCCGGTGGTGCCCCACATGTAGGGGACCGAATACTGGCTGCCGGGATCGTGGGCCTCGACGATTTCCATGATGGCGGGGTCGAGGTTTTCGATGTTGGGGATCATGGACTTGTCGAGCGGCTGGAACAGGCCGATGGGGATCTGGCGCTCGAGGAAAAAGCCTGAGGGAACAACGACATCGTAGCCCGATGAGCCAGCCAGAAGCCGGGCTTCGACGATTTCGTTGGAGTCGAAGACGTCGTAGTTGGTGGCGATGGAGGTCTCGGCGGTGAACTTTTCGAGGGTGTCCTCGGCGATGTAGTCGGACCAGTTGTAGATGTTGACCGTCTGGTCCTGCGCAATGGCGGCGGTGGCCAGCAGGGAAGCGGTAAGGCTAAGGAAAATCAATGGCTTGTGCATGGTGACGGAGGTCCCTTTCGAAAAGAAAAAGAGATGGTGACAATGTCGTGCGACTGCTCCGGAGTTGGCTCTTGGCGGCGTCAACCACACGGCACTCCCTTCGCCGCTTCACCAATCGGATACGAGGATCAAACCCCGCGCGCGGACCCGACCGCTAGGCATAAAAAGGTCGATTTCCGCATTACAGGCAAGCGCGATCCCTGAAAAGCGAAATTGTGGGCAATGGACGTCTCAGGCACCGAAATCTTTCCATGCATGCATCGTGGGGTCAACAATGGGCGCAAAAGCTATGGACTTGAGCGTTCGGAGCCACAAGATTGCGAAACATTGACACCTTAATGACGGTGCATGAAAAAGCCCCCGCATCGGAAGCGATGCGGGGGCATAAAAATGCCAATCGATTTGTCGCCTATTCGGCTTCGTTGGCTGGCTTGGCGTTGAGCTGGCCGTATTTTTCCACGCCGATCTTGTCGAGCAGATCGAGCTCGGTTTCCAAAAAGTCGGTATGGCCTTCCTCGTCGGTCAGCAGGTCTTCGAACAGGCGCTGGGTGACGTAGTCGCCGAGGTCGTTACACAGCTTGCGGCTTTCGCGATAGGAGGCGATGGCGTCAAGTTCGCCGGCCAGATCGGCCTCGAGCACTTCCTTGATGTTCTGGCCGATGCGCAAGGGCGCGACGCGCTGGAGGTTGGGATGACCCTCAAGGAAGATGATGCGGTCGATAAGCTTGTCGGCGTGGTGCATCTCCTCGATGGATTCGGCCCGCTCCTTTTCGGCCAAGCGCTTGAAGCCCCAGTCGCTGAGCAGACGGTAGTGAACCCAATACTGGTTGATGGCCCCCAGTTCGAGAAAGAGCGCTTCGTTAAGCCGCTCGATGATCTTTGCGTCGCCTTTCACTTTCACCTCCTTGGCGCGTGGATTTGCGCAGAGTTTTCATTTTCGACCTGACGTCTACCAGATTGGCGGCGTTCCCGGCCAGTTTGAGGTGATAAGTTTCGGTGACCTTCCCGATAATGTCCACAATGTTCGGCACGCAGCCGCAACATTGTCCGCGCTTGCCCAACTCGCGATAGATGTGAGCGGGCACCACGAGCTGCCAGGGGTCCTCGTCGAGAATGTCGACGACGATGTTTTCGATGTCGGTTGTCGATATCAGATTGCACTGGCAAACAAGCATGGCGAACGTATTGTGAGGTGAACACTCAGGTTTGACCCCCCATACATACGGCCTTAAAGGTGATTGTCAACGTCAGCTTTGGTCGCAGGGGTGAAAAATACCGTTCACTCCTGCGTGTCGTCGGGTGCCTTGGGGCGGTCCTTGTTCCAGGCGATGAAGAAAATATAGACCGCGTATGCGCCCAGCCCGCCAAACATCAGCGCCCAGCCGAAATTGCCGTGATAGATGTCGACCGCGGCAATGGTGGCCGGGATGGCGACCATGAGCACGCGGCGCCACATGGGGCGAAACCAGGGATGGTCGGCGTCATTGTTCATAAGGGCCTCCAGATGGGCGTTCCTGTGCCTTAACCTTCAGGGTTGAGATAGCGCCAAAGCGTCTCGGCGCGCCGGGCGGTTTCATCGAGCATGCAGCTTGCGTGCGCAATGGAGCGCATGGAGCCGTTGCCCCAGAAATCATACTCAAATCCGCAGGTCTGGTCACGATAGGCGATCCATGTGCGTTGAGCCTGTTGAAGCGTGGTGAACAGGTCTGCGTCGAGGGTTTCCCCGAGCTTGGTGTAGCTGGTGTTGAGCCGGCTGTCCCACCAATCGGTTTCGCGTGCCGTGCATTGGACCATGCCGATGGTCGAATAGCCGCCCTCCTCGGTGTCCATGCACACATTCGATACGGCGCCGATGCAGTCGGTCTGTTTGCTCGAAGGATCGGAAAGGTCCGCCAGACATGCCGTCATCAGGTCGGCATCCGCAGTGGTGAAAGTGGTCGTGTCCTGAGCGGTGGCGGGCAGGGCGACGAGCATAAAAACGGCAATGGTCAGTGCCTTCATGGGATTGTCCTGTCAGTTCGTTATCAGCAGATGTGGTGGGGACCCTAGTGCGGTGTTATGCGGGCGACCAGCCAGCGGGCGTTGGAAAAATATTCGCGGTGGAGCAGCAGCCCGACTGTGCCGATGGTGACGATGATGGCGAGCCAGCTCGAAACGAACCAGGCGACCATCGGAATGGCGAAATAATAGGACCGGATGCCGGAATTGAAACGCTGGGCGGCCATGGCGTTGATGCGGGCGACGGTCCTGATTTCCTCGGCCGGAGCGGGCTTTGTGTGATCGAACGCGCCGATCAGGATGCAGAAATGGTTGAACTGGCGCAGCGACAGGGTGAAGGCGAGAAACGCGTAAACGAACAGGAACAGCAAGACCACATTGTGCATCTGCAGGTCCAGCTCGGTATAGGCCGGGCCCAAGGTTATCGATGACAGCGCGGGCAGAAAGTCCTGCAACTGGCCGATGACGGTAAAGAGCGCCAGGATCAGGAGCGCGGTGGTCGAGGCAAAAAACGAGACCGAACTCATGATGTTGCCCGACAGGATGGCATCGAGCGGGGAATCGCGGCGGGCGGCCTGGGTGACCCAGTTGAAGCGCTGCTCGTTCATCAACGCCGACAGCGACGGGCGGCTTTGGTCCAGCAGGCGCGACGCAAAACCGTAGAAATAGAGCGCCAGAAGCGGAAGCATGGACGCGAAAAGCGCAAAGCCGTTTATCTGCACCAAATCATCACTCCCGTTGTCTTTTGGGCTGACGATAGCGTCTGTGTCGCGCTGTGGCGACAGCAAATCATCGCAAGGTGCATCACGGTACGACCCGGTGACATCGCTCCTGGAGGGGATGGTGCAAATTCCGGTGCGGTGTGAACTTGTCCTCGGCAGGGGGGCGGCGTGACCGCGAGGTCCGTGGGCAACCATTTCCGCGGTGCCAGTTGTGAGGCAGCGGATCCCCGGGTCAAGCCCGAGGATGACGATGGGGCTGGGGTTTGCGGCGGGGATGGAGCCGAGAGGGGGCAAGCCTCATATGACAGTGGGGTGAAGACCGAGCCCAACCACCATCGCTGTCCCGGACGCGATCCGGGACCCAACAGCCTTGCCGGTGCTCCGGTGCCGGTGGCAAGGCACATGGACCCCGGCTTTCGCCGGGGCAGCGCAGGGGGATTTTGGTCAGTCGGTGCGGTGGCGCAGGCGAGCCAGCAGGAGGATGACGAACAGCGCGGCGGTGGCAAGGGCAAGGAGCGTTGCGGGCAGCGGTGAGAGGGTGGCAGGGGATAGCCCGGCCATTTCCCCGATCCAGAAGGCGGGCACGATGGCGGCGAGGTACCGCCAGGGTGGGGCTATCAGCGCAGCCAGGGGGGCGAGCAGGGCCAGATTGATCAGCTTGGTCAGGGCGAGCCCTTCGACCCTGTTGGCGGAAAAGGCGAGAAGGAAAAGGGCGGTGAGAACGGCGTGGCCGGCGGTTATTATCGCCATCAAGAAAGCCGTCGTCCAAGGCAGGTCGGGCAACACGAAAAACCCGATGCCGGCGGACACGATCAGCGTGAGGACGATCGTTACGACAAGGCGGTAGGCGATGAAGCCGTTGCGACCGACAGGGGTGGTTTCGAGCGCCATCAGAACCGCCTCGTCGCGATCTTCAAGCAGCATGAAGCCGGTGACCCAGCCGAGCATGGCACCGGGCATGAGAACGGCCAGGGCGCCAAGCATGCGGGCCACGCCCGTTATGCCGAAGGTTTCGTGCGCCGCCGTCTCGGCCAGCGGACCGAAAATCACGATCAGGGGGACGGGGAGCAGGCTCATGACGATGCCGATCATGAGCATGGGATCACGCGAGACGTTGAGCGCGTCGGCGCGCAGCAGACCGGCGATGGTGGCAGGGAAGAGGTTCATTTGCGGCCCAGCTCGGATTGAAGCACCCGGTGGGCGTAAAAAAGGGCGGCGGTGGCTGCGAGCAGGGGCGAGGCGTACATGGCGACAAGGTCAAGGCGGGTGGCACTGCCATAACCAAGGGCGGTCAGGGTCAGCCGGAACTGGGCCACCGGAGGGAAGGCGAGCAGGGGCGTGGGCAGGGGATCGACAAGCGCCAGCCCCGCAGGAACGAGCACCGGGCCCAAAAGCAGTGCCGAGCCCAAAAGGTAGGCGTTGACGGTTTTGAATCGCAGGGCAATGGGCACCCCGATGCCGATGTAAAACAGTGAGGTGAGGACGACGGCAACCAGAAGCTGCGGCCAGTTCACGGCTCCCGATTTTGCCACCGCCAGAACGATGACGGCAGCAAGCGCCAGAGCGGTGAGCGTTATGGTTTTGGCCAGCAGATAGGTGTGGGCCGAAACCGGGGAGATCGACAGCGCGGCACGAACCCCCTCGCCCTTTTCGAGCAGCATGAGGCCGCCGAGAAAGAAAAAGCCCAGAGCCGAAGGATCGGAAAAGATCACGAGCGCTACCGCCCAGTCGGGCAAATGAGGACCGGCGAAAACGAGAAACGCGCCATAGAGCGCGATGACCGTGCCGTAGGCGGCGTGAATGCCGTAGCGGTATTGCAGCCGCAAATCATGGGCCACAAGGGTGGGGATCCCGTTCATTGTCTGCCACCGGCGACGGCGACGAAAATATCGTCGAGGCTGGCTTCGCGCGTGTGCAGCGAAACGATGTCGCCGGACTGCAAGAGGGCCTGGAAGGCGGAATCGGTTGCCAGCCCGTCCATGGCAAAGGTCTCGGTGACCAGGGTGCCGTCGCGGCGGGCGGTGGCCACCAGTTCGGGCTTTCCAAAGCGCACCATGAGATCGGCGGGGGTGCCTTCGAGCGCTATGGCTCCATCGACCAGAAAGCCCACGCAATCGCAGATCTGTGCGGCCTCGCTCATATTGTGGGTGGTGAGAAACACCGTCTTGCCGCGGGCGCGCAGGTCCGAAATCAGCTGGCGGGTGACGCGGGCGCGGGCCGGGTCCTGCCCGGTGGTCGGCTCGTCCAGAAACAGCAATTGAGGGTCGTTGAGCAGGGCGCGGGCGAGATTGAGCCGCATCTTCATGCCCTTGGAAAAGCCCTCGACGCGCTGGTCGGCGGCATCGCGCAGATCGACCATATCGAGCACCGCCTCGGGCGCGAGCGGGGCATCGGCATAGAGGGCTGCGAAAAGGGCAAGGTTTTCGCGCGCGGTGAGCCGACCATAGAGCGCGGGCAATTCAAAGCTCACGCCTATGCGTTCGTAAAAGGTGCGGCCGGAGCGGGCGGGCGCTTCGCCGAACACGTTGGCGGTGCCGCCATAACCACGCAGCAATCCCATCAGGATTTTCTGGGTGGTGGATTTGCCGGCGCCCGAAGGGCCCAAAAGGCCATAGACCGAGGCGGGGGGAACTTCAAACGAGACCCCGTTCAGGGCCGGGGCCGAGGCGCCCTTATAGGTAAAGGTCAGGCCCGAGACCGAAATCATGGCGCGCTGGCGGTGAGTTTTTGCACGAAGATTTCGCGAAGGGTTGCGCAGCTTGCCGCGAACTGGCCGGCGCTGAACAGGGACTTTTGCAGTACCAGGCTAACCAGAAGGGTGAGGATGGCGGCGATATCGTGCGGGTCGACGTCCCCGATCAGACCCTCGGATTTGAGCCCGGCGCAGAACGTTTCGATAAAGCGCAGGTCCTTTTCTTCCTCATGGGCCAGGCGCGCTGGGGGCGTTTTGCGCAGGAGTGCGGCAAAATCGTCGGGAACGGCGATGATGGCCACCAGGGGATCGGACATGAGCTTTTCGACGAGCTGATCGAAGAACCGCCCCGCCCGGTCGGCGACCGGACCGTCGCATTGGGAGAAAAAGGCAATGATTTCTGCCTTGTGCATCTGGTCGCGCTGGTCGGCGATGGCCAGAAACAGCGCTTCCTTGTGCTCGAAGAATTTATAGAAAGTGCCTTTGGCAACGCCCACGTCCTTGCACACATCCTCGACGCGCATGCCGCGCAGGCCGTATTGGGTGAAATGAGCAAGACCGGACGCGAGAAGCTGGGTGCGGATCAGCTCATTGTCGGCGGCTGTGAAATGGCGGGGCATGGTGAGCCGCTATGACGAATTGCGTCATTTGGTCATAGCATGAAAACCCACAAGCGGCAAGCCGGGAGCGGCCGGCCGCCCGGGGTGCGTCAGGCGACGGTGCGCGGGTACAGGCGGTGAAGGTCTGCGATGGCCGCGATGATCTGGGGTGAGAGCACCAGATCGTGAGCGGCGATGTTGGATTTCAGCTGATCCATGGAGGTGGCGCCGATGATGACCGAGCCCATGAAGGGGCGGGTGAGACACCAGGCGATCGCCATCTGGCAGACATCGAGGCCGTGCTGTTGGGCGAGCTCGATATAGGCCTTTGTGGCGGTTTCCGATTGCGGGTTGAGCCGCCACATGGTGCCCAGGGCGCCGCGCGTGCCGGCGGGCATCTGCCCGTCATTGTATTTGCCGCTGAGCAGGCCGCCCGCAAGCGGGGAATAGGCGAGCAGATCGACATCTTCAAAGGCACAGACCTCGGCCAGGTCGTGGTCGAAATGGCGGCGCACAAGATTGTATTCGTTCTGGATGGTGGCCATGCGCGGCAGGCCGTGGGTTTCGGCGAGCTTTATGTATTCGGACGTGCCCCAGCTGGTTTCGTTCGACAGGCCGATGGCGCGGATTTTTCCGGCCTTGACCTGGGCGCCCAGCGCTTCGAGGACTTCGAGCAGGTTGTCGCGGATGGCCTGACGGTCCTGGCCATAGGGATCAAAGGTCCAGGATTTGGAGAAATTGTAATGCTCTCTGTTGGGCCAGTGGAGCTGGTAGAGGTCGATGTAATCGGTCTTGAGGCGCTTGAGGTTGGCTTCGAGGGCGAGAACGACCTGTTTGCCGTCCATGGGGCGGCCATCGCGGATCCAGGCATTGCCCGGCCCGGCGATCTTGGAGGCCAGCACCCAATCGGCGCGGCGGCCGTTGGCGGCGAACCAGTTGCCGATGATGGTTTCGGTCGACCCTTGCGTTTCGGCGCGGCCGGGCGTGGAATAAAGCTCGGCGGTGTCGAGGAAATTGACGCCGTTGTCGAGCGCATAGTCCATCTGCGCGTGGCCCTCGGCCTCGGTGTTCTGTTCGCCCCAGGTCATCGAACCAAGGCAGATGCGGCTCACGGAAATGCCGGTGCGACCGAGCGTGCGCTGTTGCATGAGGGAAATCCAGGTGGTTGAAAACTGCAGAAAAAACGAAAGGGCAGAGCCTCTGACCCATGTGTAACCGGGGTGAATGCAAAGCGCAATCTCGGGGACAGACGGACGCAGTTCGGCGCGTGTCAAAAAAATGTCGTGTTGGCGATCACAAGGGGTATGCAAACGCAATTTGCACCCCTATATAGGCGGCGTCCAAGCGGTTCGCCCGGCGCACCGCATTCGACGGACATCATTGGCGCGGGGTGGAGCAGCCCGGTAGCTCGTCAGGCTCATAACCTGAAGGTCGCAGGTTCAAATCCTGCCCCCGCAACCAATTTGACTTGCCATGACCCCGCCCGACCGGCGGGGTTTTGTCGTTTGGGGGCAATGGAAAGGGATGCCGGCGAGATTGCCGTGCCTGCACCCCCGGCCTGCGGCCTTGATCCGGACGCAGGTCCATGGCGGCCCTTGTCCACGAGCAAACAGCAAGCCGTGCACCTTTGCAGCAGTCTGCGCGCCGCGCGGAGCGGCTCGACGCGCTAGCGTGGGAAAAGGACAAGCATTTTCATGGATCCCCAATGAGCAACAACGCTGGACCTGAACACGGCGACCACGGCTATCCGACGGGCATGATGGTCTGGCTGTTGCGAGCGGAAGCGCTGGCGATCCTGGCGGCAAGTACCGCACTTTTCTTCCTGCTTGGCGGAGACCTCTTGATATTTGCCGTGCTGTTTTTTGCTCCCGACCTCAGTTTCCTCGGATATGGGGCTGGCAGGAAGGTGGGCGCGGTACTCTACAATACGGTCCACAGCTACGCGTTGCATTCGGTGCTGGCCGTCGCCGGCGTTCTGAGCGGCCACGAAATCTTATGGCAGGTGGCCCTTGTATTTGTGGCTCATGCCGCCTTCGACCGCAGCCTTGGCTATGGGCTGAAATATTTCGCCGGTTTTCGCTACACCCATTTGGGGACGATCGGCGCAAGCGGGAACTGAACCCTGGATCGCGACCGCAAAGCCGGCTCCATCCCCGATCGCGTCGAGGACATGCTTTTGCCGGGCACGCTCCAGAGCCCGCAAGATCGGCACCTTGAGGGCAGCTTCCGCGCCGCAGCAGGTTCGCCGATCCGCTAGATTTTCTGACGTGAACGGCCGGCGCGTGTTCCGACCAGATGCGATTGCGGCTGCGCACATCCATGGATTTCAAGATCCGCTCAACCTGGCTTGCAAGGAGACATCCAATGGCAACCATCACAACATCTGACGGCACCACCCTGTTTTACAAGGACTGGGGGCCGAAAGACGCGCAGCCCGTCGTGTTCCATCATGGCTGGCCGCTCAGTGCCGACGACTGGGACAATCAAATGCTGTTCTTCCTGTCCGAAGGCTATCGCGTCATCGCCCATGACAGGCGCGGTCATGGCCGGTCCGACCAGACCGACACCGGCAACGACATGGATACCTACGCGGCAGACGTAGCCGAACTGGCCAAGGCGCTGGACCTGCGCGACGCCATCCATATCGGTCATTCGACCGGGGGCGGGGAAGTGACGCGCTATGCGGTGCGGGCCGAACGCGGCCGGGTGGCCAAGATCATCCTGATCGCCGCGATCCCGCCGGTGATGGTCAAGTCCGACACGAACCCCGACGGCGTGCCCATGGATGTCTTTAACGGGCTGCGCTCGGCCCTCAAGACAAACCGCGCACAGTTCTATCGCGATCTGCCGAGCGGACCCTTTTATGGCTTCAACCGGGAGGGCGCGACGGTCAGCCAGGGCCTGATCGACAATTGGTGGCGCCAGGGCATGAATGGCGGCGCAAAGGCGCACCATGACTGCATCGCGGTGTTTTCGGAAACCGATTTCACCGAAGACCTCAAGGCCCTCACCATTCCCGTGCTGATCATCCACGGCGAGGATGACCAGATCGTGCCGATCGAGAACGCAGCGCACAAGGCCATCAAGCTGGTCAACGACGGCACGCTCAAGACCTATCGGGGGCTTTCGCATGGCCTGTTCGCCACGCATCCCGAGGTGGTGAACCCCGACATGCTGGCCTTTATCCGCGCCTGAGACGGGCTGGCCGCGCCCGATCGGCGGCCGCGCCGTTCTTTGCGACCGCCGAAAGCCCGCTTCCGTGCCTGCCCCGCTTGCCGCCGGTAGCGCGAGGCTTGCATTGCGGTATAGTCTTCGCCTTCAAGGCAAATGCGTTCGGTGCACACGGTAGAATTGGCATGCGGTGCTCGATGCTGGGAGATAACGCGTGCAAACCATGAATGTCATCGGGGTCGCCATCGCCGGTCTGGGCGGCGTGGGTCGGGCGACGGCCAATTTGCTCCTGGCCCGCCGGCAGCGATATCGCGAGGTCCATGGCGTCGAAATCCGCCTTGTCGCGGTCTGCGGATCGCGATCGGGGCTGGCCGATCCGGACGGGCTCGAGCCGGAGCGCCTGGACAGGCTGGAGCCCGGTCTGACCGGTCCCGATTTCATCGCGGCGAGCGGCGCGGACATCGTCATCGAGGCGGGGCCGAGCGATTTCCGGACCGGTAGTCCCGGACTTGGGTATCTTGGTTCCTCGCTTGCCGCCGGGCGCGACACCATCGTTGTTTCGAAGGGTGCGCTGGTCCACAGCGGGCCCAAATTGCGGGCCCTGGCGCGTTCTTCGGGCGCGATGCTCAAACTCAGTGGCGCAGCGGCGGCGGCGCTGCCCACGATCGACCTTTTGGAGCACAGCCTGAAAGGGAGCACGGTTCTTGAAATCGAGGGCATCGTGAACGCCACCACCAACTATCTGCTCGATGCGATGATGAACCTCAATCTCGGCCTGGAGGACGCGCTGGCCCGCGCCAGGGCCGGCGGGTTTGCCGAAGCCGACCCGCGCAATGACATCGAAGGTTGGGACACCGCCAGCAAACTCATCCTCATCGCAAATTTCGGTCTCGATGCCGACCTGACGATGGACGATCTGGTCGTCGAGGGCATCGGGTCGGTTGGGGCGAGCGATATCGAGACGTGGCGAAAGCAGGGTCTTGTTCCCAAGCTTGTCGGAAGGCTTACGCGCGCGGACGGCACGATGCGGGCGGGGGTCGGTATCCGGACATATCCGCTGAGCGATCCGCTCGCGCATGTGTCGGGAAAGAACAAGGCGATCCGGATCACCACCGACGCGATGGGCGAGACGATCGCCATCGGATCGGGAACCGAGCCTCTCGCCACCGCGGCCGCTGCGCTCAAGGATCTCGAACACATCCTGAGCGCAAGAAGGGCTCGGACCACCGGCACCTGGAGAGGCGCGTCATGACACCGAGGACAGTTCAGGCCATTCGCCATATAGGCTTTGAGGATCTGGGCAGCTTTGCGGACCCTTTGCGGGCGGCCGGCTACGACATCGAATACATCGATGTGGCCGAGCGCGATCCGGCAGGGCTCGACCCTCTCGCGGCCGATCTCCTCGTGGTTCTGGGTGGTCCGATCGGCGTTTACGACCACGATGGCTATCCGGTCGTCACCGACGAGATCGACCTGTTGCGGGCGCGGCTGGCGGCCGACCTGCCGACGCTGGGTCTGTGTCTGGGCGCGCAGCTGATGGCGGCAGCTCTTGGTGCGCGTGTCTATCGCGGGCCCGCCAAGGAGATCGGCTGGTCGGCGCTCGATCTGTCGGACGCGGCAGCGACCGGTCCTCTTGGCGTGCTGCGCGAGGTGCCCGTACTTCATTGGCATGGCGACACGTTCGAGCTGCCCGACGGCGCTACCGTGCTTGCATCGACGCCGCTCTGCGCCAATCAGGCCTTTTCGCGCGGACCGAACGTGCTCGGTCTTCAGTTCCATCCCGAGGTCCAGGGCGCGCGCTTCGAGCATTGGCTCCTGGGCCATGCAAGCGAGCTGGCCACAGCAGGAATCGACCCGGGCCCGTTGCGCCGGGATGCGCAGCGATATGCCAGCGACCTGGAACAGGCCGGCGCTGCATTGCTGAGCGACTGGCTGTCGCGCCTGAGGCGTTGACCCGACCGGCAATCCCTGGCGCCGCATGGGGTGCGGCCGCCCGTTACCGGGACGCGGCGAAACGCACCTGGTCGCGGACCGCCCGACGATACTCGGTTGGGCTCATGCGCTGGTGCTTTATGAAAACGCGGGCAAGCACCTGGTTGGATGAATATCCCACCTCCTGGGCGATCTCGGTGACCGAGAGATCCGTCGTCTCGAGCAGTTGGCAGGTTTTCTCCATCCGCAATTGGGTCAGATAGACCCGGGGCGGAACGCCGATGCTCTGTTTGAACATGCGCGCAAAATGGAATGGCGAGAGGCGTGCCTCGGCGGCCAGCTCGTCAAGGCTGATGTCCTGGGAAAGCCGCGCCCGCATCATTTCCAGACAACGCCTTTCCGCCCACGGGGCGAGGCCGCCCCTTGCCGGAGCGAACGGTGCCCCGCCCAATCGGCTCAGTTCGGCGAGGATCTCGCAGCCTGCAGCCCGCATCCAAAGACGCGATGGCGCACCTTCGTCTTTGCAGAGCCCCCACAGGTTACGCAGCGCTGACCGGATCGGCGACGAGTCGAACACCCGGCCATAGTTAAAGCAGGTGTCGAAGGAGAACCGGCCGTCGGTGGCCTCGTCAAGGACGCCCTGCCAGTGCGCCAAGGGAAACGTCAGGCTGCGAACCTGATGGCTTTCCTCCATGACCGCCGAGGTGGCAAAGTTCGGCGCAGCCAAATTGAGGAGGCCTTTTCTGCTGGTCACATCAAAGCGACCTCCTCCCAGATCTGACCTGACACGGCCATTGCCAAGTATGTCCTCATACAGAACGATATCGGGAAGGGCCGGGCGCGACATGTCCCCGGCGGGCTGGGCCACCTCAAGCATTTCAAGGACTCCGCCTGGGGATTTCAGCGTGCGTACGTAGGATGCATGCAGGCCTTTGCTTTGCAGCTGGGTGAAAGACGAATGGGCCGACACGGTCATTGTGGCGTCTCCGATGCTGCAATTGCCGTTCCCGGCGCCTGGCGCACCGGATCGCGGACCGCCCGACGGTACTCGGTGGGGCTCATGCGCTGGTGTTTCATGAAGACGCGGGCGAGCACCTGGTTGGATGAATATCCCACCTCCTGGGCGATCTCGGTGACCGGAAGATCGGTCGTCTCGAGGAGCTCGCAGGTCTTGTCCACTCTCAGCCGTGTCAGATAGACCCGGGGCGGCACGCCCAGGCTCTGTTTGAACATGCGCGCGAAATGAAACGGGGATAGTCGCGCTTGCGCTGCAAGGTCATCGAGGCTGATGTCCTGGGAAAGCCGGGCGTGCATGAATTCGATGCACCGTTTCTGCGCCCAGGGGGCCAGGCCGCCGCGCGTCGAAGCGAGTGGCGTTCCGGCCATCTGGCAAAGTTCGGCCAGGATCTCGCAGCCCGCGGCCTGGGCCAGCAGGCGCGAGGGTGCACCTTCCTCGTCACAAAGGCGCCAAAGCTGGCGCTGCGCGGACCGGATTTTTGAGGAGGTGAACGTCCCACGGTGGAGGGCGCCGAACTCGAGACGGGATGGCTGGCCCGCACCGTCGTCCAGGAGCCGGCTCCAGTGGGCGATTGGAAACGCCATGGAGCGAATCCGGTGGTTGCTGTCGACGCTGATCGAATTGGCGAAGTTTGGCGCGGCCAGCAAAAAGTCGCCCGCCCGGGTCCTGGTGCTGAACCGCCCCGAGCCCAAATCGGCGTTCAAGCCGAAGCCGCCGATCAGATCATAATGGAGGACAAGCTCGGGCACGGCGGGGTCCGACATTTCGACCGCAGGCATGGCGGTCTCCATCAGATTGAGGAAGCCGCCGGGAGATTTGATCATGCGTATATAGGGCGCAAAGGGGCCCTCGCGGAACCACTGGACAAAGGAGGAATAGGCAGGCACGGTCATGCTATGTCTCCCATGCGTCTTGCAGGCTTCAGTCTGAGTCCGTCGCCGGCTGCGCTCCGCGCGGATCGATCGGCGGCCGAGCGGCCGGTCGATACAACCGTTCCGCATCAGGACACTCGACACGGATCTGCAAATACCAGATGAACGTCGTTTCAACCCCTTTTCATGCACCGGTCGAAACGCTACCGTTCCATCCATAATGAAGAGATAATGGATGGAGCGCAAGTCTATCGACCAAATCAAGAGACGCAAGCCGAGCGGGGCGGCGGTCATCCGGCCCGAACTGACCAAGGCGCTGTTCAGGGCGTTGTTCGAGGAGTGGGCACAGTGCGGCTATGGGGCGGTGAGCCTGGAGCGCGTGGCGGCGCGCGCGGGCGCCGGCAAGGCGGCCATCTATCGGCGGTGGCCCTCAAAACTCGAGTTCGTGTGCGAAGCGATACAACGCGTCGGCCTCACTCTGTCCGACTTTGACGATCACGGCTCGCTCGGTGCCGATATCAATGCCTATCTTCGGACAACACGGGCGGCGTTTCGTCATCCGCTGGCCCGCAAGATCATTCCAGACGTCGTTGCCGAGCGCATGAGAACGCCCGAAATTGCGGTGACGCTGAACAGTCTGGCGGCCGCACGTCGGGCGTTTGGAAGTCGAATGCTCGATCGCGCCATTGCCCGCAAGGAGCTGCAGCCGGCGCTCGACAGAGAGCTTGCGCTCGATCTTCTCATATCGCCTCTCTACATGCGCATGATCGTTCATTC
>NZ_CAXAXY010000051.1:0-21575 GCF_963972885.1 uncultured Pelagibacterium sp.
TGGCATTGGCCCGGTTCTGGTGCTGGGATTTTTCTGCCGACGTCACCACGATCCCCGAGGGGATATGAGTGATGCGCACCGCCGAATCGGTGGTGTTGACGTGCTGTCCGCCGGCGCCCGAAGCCCGCATCGTATCGATACGGATGTCTTCGGGCCGGATTTCGATGTCGATATCCTCGACCTCGGGAAGCACGGCGACCGTGGCCGCCGACGTGTGGATGCGCCCCGACGTCTCGGTATCGGGCACACGCTGCACGCGATGGACACCCGATTCGTATTTGAGCTTGGCAAATACCCCTGCTCCAGAGACGTTGGCGATGATTTCCTTGTATCCGCCGGCATCGCCTTCGGACGCTTCCATCACCGTTACCTTCCATCCCTGCGCTTCGGCATAGCGCTGATACATGCGGAAAAGATCGCCGGCAAAAAGCGCGGCCTCGTCGCCGCCCGTTCCGGCGCGCACTTCGAGAATGGCGCTTTTTTCGTCCGCCGCATCCTTGGGCAGCAAGAGAATGCGGATCTCCTGGCTCAGCGCTTCGATCTTTTCCTTGAGCGCGCCCATTTCCTCATAGGCAAGCTCGGCCATTTCCCTGTCACCCGACTTGGCAAGCTCCTCGGCTCCGGCCAGATCGGAAAGCGCTGCTCGGTATTCGCGCACCTTGGCGACCATGGGCGAGAGCTCGGAATATTCCTTCGATAGCCGCACATAGGCTTCCGGATCGGGACTGCCCGACATGGCCGCCTCGATGGAATCGAAACGGCGTTCAAGGGCGTCGAGCTTGTCGGTGGGCAGAAAAGCCATGCAAAACTATCCGGTCGGAAATGAGAACCTAAACGGTGAGAGAATGCCGCTCGGCAAACTCTACAAGAAACTCGCGGGCCGAACCCTCGGTTTCGCCGTTCTCAAGATAATCGTTCATTTCGGCCTTGAGCGCGGCAACGTCAAGACCAAGGACCATTTCCTTGATCGGGCCGATCGAGGACGCGCCCATGGAAAGCCGCGTCATGCCGATCGAAAGCAGCGCCATCGCTTCGATCGGGCGTCCGGCCAGCTCCCCGCACATGGTAACGGGCTTGCCGTATTTTTGCGCCGCATCGACGACCAGTTTGAGCGCCCGCAGGCGCGGCCGGGCAATCGGGTCGTAATTGTTGGCAACGCGCGGATTGGCCCTGTCGGCAGCGGTCAGAAACTGGATCAGATCGTTGGACCCTATGGAAACGAAGTCGGTTTCGGGCAACAGCCGGTCGAGCTCGAACAGCAGCGAGGGCACCTCGATCATCGAACCAATCTCGAGCGTTTCGGGCTGGGCAAAGCCCAGGCGGGGCAGCCGTTCGTTCTCGCGCAGGATGAAGCGCTTGACCTTCATGTATTCGCGCGCCTCGGTGACCATGGGCACCAGAATGCGCAGCGGCTTGCCGCTTGCGGC
Source organism: uncultured Pelagibacterium sp. (assembly GCF_963972885.1). Lineage (NCBI taxonomy): Bacteria > Pseudomonadati > Pseudomonadota > Alphaproteobacteria > Hyphomicrobiales > Devosiaceae > Pelagibacterium > uncultured Pelagibacterium sp. Next base: position 1,428 of record NZ_CAXAXY010000051.1, read on the forward strand.
CTGCAAGAGCGCGCGAACCTGCGTCCGCAGCAGCGCGGGCCGGTCCAGCGCCAGCCGCAGGCTGCGCCAGCCCATGGCCGGGTTTTCCTCGGCGGTCGAGCGCATATAGGGCACCACCTTGTCGCCGCCGATATCGAGTAGGCGGAAGACGATGGGTTTATCGCCCATAAGCCGCATGGCCTGGGCATAAAGCTCGACCTGCTCTTTGACCCGGGGCATTTTCGAGGCGATCATGAACTGCAACTCGGTGCGGAACAGCCCCACCCCTTCGGCACCGGTTTCTTCCAGCATCGCCATATCGGCCAAAAGGCCCGAATTGTGCAGCAGCGTGATATGCTGCCCGTCGCGCGAGACGGGAGGGGTATCCTTGAGCGCCGCGTAATGGGCACGCCGCTTGGCCGAGAGCCGCACCTTGTCGATATAGGTCGCTTCGATATCGGGGGTCGGCCGCAGATGGACGGCACCGGTAAACCCATCGACAATGATGTCGTCGCCCGCCTCGCCCATAGAGACGATGTTTTCGGCCTGCCCGACCGCCACCAAGCCCACCGAACGCGCCACGATCGCCACATGAGCGGTCGCCGCGCCATCCTCGAGCACCACGGCCCGCAGCTTGGTGCGGTCATATTCGAGCAGTTCGGCCGGGCCCATATTGCGCGCCACCAGAATGGCGTTGTCGGGCATCTCCTTGCCGGCCACCGAACCGTCGGCGGTCAAAATGCGCAGCAGCCGGTTGGCCAGATCGTCGAGATCGTGCAGGCGCTCGCGGATATAGGGATCGGTCTGGCGCAACATACGCGCCCGCGTGTCGTTCTGAACCCGCTCGACGGCCGCTTCCGCCGTCAGGCCGGATTCGATCGCCTCCTCGAGCCGGCGCACCCAGCCCCGGTCATGGGCGAACATGCGGTAGGTTTCCAGGATGTCGCGGTGATCGGACGGGATCTGCATGTCGCCCGAATTGAGCAATTCATCGATCGAAACCCGCATGGTCATCAGCGCCGCTTCGAGCCGCGCTTTTTCCGCATCCGTATCGTCGGCAACAAAATTGGTGACCACCACGCGCGGGTCGTGCAGCACCACCTGCCCCAGCGCGATCCCTTCGGAAAACCCAACGCCCTGAAACATGCGCGGACGGCGCAGATCGATATCCGAGCCCGGCTTGATCAAGGCATCGAAATCGGCTGTCGAAATCATCTCGGCCAGGATCGTTGCCGTGGTCAGAAGCGCTTCGGTTTCATCCTCGCCATAGACCCGGCGTTCCGAGTTCTGAACGACAAGGACCCCAAGCGTCTGCCCGGCCCGCAGCACCGGCACGCCCAGGAACGAAAAGAACGGGTCTTCCCCCGTTTCCGGGCGATAGGCAAAGGAAGGATGCTCGGGTGCGTTCTGCAGGCTGAGCGGCTCGGCCTCGTTGGCGATCAGGCCCACGAGACCCTCGCCCAGACGCAGCGTCGTGATGTGGACGGCGTCGCGCTTGAGACCGTGTGTAGCGAACAATTCGAGCGCGCCATCGTCGCGCAAAACGTAAAACGAGCACACATCGGCCCGCATGTTATCGGCGATCAGATCGACGATCTTGTCCAGCCGCTCCTGGCTGGCCAGCGGTTCGGCCATGGTTTCGCGCAACTGGCGCAATAGCACCCGCGGTCCGCCAATCGCTGTCACCATGTCCGCTCGCCCGGCGGGTCGACCCCGCCTCCCAGAGTGTGGTCGGAAAAAGTTGCAGACTTTTTCGGTTCGACCGCACGATCAAATAAGACCCGAAGCGTCAGGCCGGTTCAATCGAACCGGGCCATGCTCCAGAGATTTGCCCGCGACCGAGCTTACCCCTCGGCCTTGTCCAGACCGTAATAGGTATGCAAAGCCCGAACTGCAAGCTCCGCATATTCCTCATCGATCAATACCGAGGTCTTGATTTCCGAGGTTGTGATCAACTGGATGTTGATTCCCTTGTCCGAAAGCGCCCGGAACATGGAAGCCGCAACGCCCGCATGGCTGCGCATGCCGACACCGACCACGGAAATCTTGGCGCCGCCCTTGGACCCCGAAATCGACTCGTATTCGAGATCGGGCGCGTTGCGCAAAACTTTCATCGCCTTGTCGAATTCGCTGTCGGGCACCGTAAAGGTGATGTCGGTGATCTGCCCGTCATCGGAAATGTTCTGCACGATCATGTCGACAACGATCCGCGCATCGGCCAGGGGACCGAACACCGCGGCGGCAACGCCGGGCTTGTCGTTGACCTTGCGCAGGGTGATCTTGGCTTCGGCCCGCGCAAGGGTCACACCCGAAACGATCTGCTTTTCCATGATCTCATCCTCATCGCACACAAGCGTGCCCGTCATGCCCCATTCGCTGCCCGGCGCGTTGCCCGCATCGGGGTCATCGAACGTAGAGCGCACCACAAGACGCACCCCCTGGGCCATGGCCAGTTCCACCGACCGCGTCTGGAGCACTTTTGCCCCCAGCGAGGCCATTTCGAGCATTTCTTCAAAACTGACCCGCTCGAGGCGCCTGGCTTTCGGCGCAATGCGCGGATCGGTGGTATAGACGCCATCCACATCGGTATAGATATCGCACCGGTCCGCCTTGACCGCTGCCGCCACCGCAACGGCCGAGGTGTCCGATCCGCCGCGTCCCAGCGTCGTGATCCGCTTTTTGTCGGACACGCCCTGAAAACCGGTCACCACCGGCACCCAGCCCGAACTCATCCGCTCGTTGAGATTGGCCGGATCTATTCCCGTGATGCGCGCCGAACCGTGCGCATCGTCGGTATGGATGGGCACCTGCCAGCCGGCATAGGAGCGCGACTGGATGCCCATTTCCGACAAAACGATGGCCATCAGCCCGGCGGTCACCTGTTCGCCCGAGGCAACGACCGCATCATATTCGCGGGCATCGTGCATGGGGGCGGCCTGCGCGCACCAGCCGACAAGCTCATTGGTCTTGCCCGACATGGCGGAAACGACGACGGCAACCTCGTGCCCGGCCTCGACCTCGCGTTTGACGTGCCGGGCCGCCTGCCGTATGCGCTCGACATTGGCGACCGAGGTGCCGCCGAACTTCATAACTATACGCGCCATGACGCCGCCTTCGATGCAAACTTATGCCGTACCGCACCGTACGGTTGTGGCGCGGTGAGTGCCACAAACCCGCCGATTTAGCAATATGGGATGAAGGGCGCTGCGGCGATGGATCGCTTGACTTGATGGCCCGGCGCGGTCACCTCTTGGGGTACGCCAGGACGAGGTACACAATGACCACCACCATCAGCCCAGACGAAATCGGCAAGTTCCACAAGATGGCCGAGGAATGGTGGGACCCCAACGGCAAGTTCAAACCGCTCCACAAGTTCAATCCGGTGCGCCTCGCCTATATCCGCGAGAAAGTCATCGCCCATTTCGGGCTCGATGACAAAGCCATGCGCCCGTTCACCGGCCTTACGCTTCTCGATATCGGTTGCGGCGGCGGCCTGTTGTGTGAACCCATGGCGCGGCTTGGGGCAACAGTGGTCGGCGCCGATGCGGGAGAAAAGAACGTCAAGATCGCAAGCCTGCACGCCGAACAGTCCGGGCTCGATATCGATTATCGCGCCACCACCTCCGAAGACCTCGCCGCTGCGGGCGAACAGTTCGATGTGGTGCTCAACATGGAAGTTGTCGAACACGTCGCCGACGTTCCGCTCTACCTTGAAAGCTGCTGCAAGCTGGTCAAGCCCGGCGGGCTGATGTTTGTCGCCACCATCAACCGCACGGCCCGCGCCTATGCCCTGGCCATCGTCGGCGCCGAGCGCGTGCTGCGCTGGCTGCCCAAGGGCACCCACAGCTACGAAAAACTGGTCACCCCCGAAGAGATCACCTCGATCACCGGACGCAACGCAATGCAGGTCGTCGACAGGACGGGCGTCACCTTCAACCCGCTCAAAAACGAATGGGGCAAGAGCCGCGACATGGCGGTCAACTACATGCTGCTCCTGGAAAAACCGGACGTTTGATATTGGCCGGCACCCAGGGGGACGCAGACGCATGTCGCCCAATGGCGGCAAAACCGTCACTTGCACACTGCGGCAGCGGCGACCAAGTAGGCCATTCACAGGCACCTCGATAGCCTCACGTCGGGATGGTCGCCTGTGCTCTATGGCCATTCAAACGCGGAGCAATCAATGAAAGCCGCAATATACGACCGATCCGGGCCACCGGAGGTCTTTCGCTACGCCGACGTTACCGATCCCCAGATCGGACCCCGTGACGTGCTGATCGAAGTCAGCGCAATTTCAATCGAAGGCGGAGATGTGATCAACCGCCGGCTGGCCGAACCGCCTGCGTCAAACCACATCGTGGGCTATGCGGCGGCCGGAACGGTCATCGCACTCGGATCCGATGTCACGAACCGAAAGGTTGGTGACAGGGTCACGGGCTTTGATCTGGCCGGATCACACGCCGCGCTCCGCGCCGTGCCCGAACAACAGACCTGGCTGGTCCCTGATGGCGTCAGCTGGGACGAGGCTGCGGCAATGCTCATCTCTTTCGGCACGGCCCATCATGCTTTGTTTGCCAGCGCCGCGCTTCAAAAGGGCGAGCATGTTGTCATTTGGGCCGCGGCCGGAGGCGTTGGCCTTGCCGCCGTGCAGCTCGCAAAACGGGCCGGGGCGAGGGTCCTGGCTGTCTCAAGCGGCGAGGAGCGGCTGCAACGCCTGAAAGCGATTGGCGCCGATCACGTGGTTGACTATCGCAAGGATGATGTCGGCGCGTTTGTACGGTCGCACACCCAGGAAAAGGGCGCAAATGTCATCGTTGATCCGGTCGGATCCACCCTTCCCGATTCACTTGCGGTATTGGCACAAGAAGGTCGGCTGGTCTTTGTCGGCAATGCCGGGGGTGGCGCCCTGTCCGTGGATCTGTGGACCGCATTGGCCGCAAACCAGACCCTTTACGGCGTTTACATGGGAACCCAGTTTACCAAGCCTTCTGTCTCCGAAACGATCGACGAGATGTTGCGTGATATCGCCAAGGGTACGCTAAAGGTCCATATTGACCGGATATTCCCGCTATCGGAGGCTGGTGCGGCCCATCAACACGCCGAAACAGGATCGCCATTTGGCAGGGTCGTCATGCACCCCTGATATCGGAATGTGCCCGGCCGAGCCTTAATTGTGCTCGTCGGGCACAGTGGGCAGCGGCATGAATTCGATGCCCTCATCGATCAGGCTCACCACCTCATCCTTGGTCGCCTCGCCGTAGATGCCACGCGCTTCGGCTTCCTCGTAATGGATCTTGCGCGCTTCCTCGGCGAATTTGTCGCCGACATAATCGGCTTCCGACGTCATTTTCTGGCGCAGGGCGCGCATGGCCTTCAAGAACTCGCCATGCTCGGGATGGCCGGCCGAAAGCGAAACCTTGTCGCTCGACCGTGAGACGGCGGGCGCCATCAACGCCTTTTCCACCTGCGAGGAATTGCAGATCGGGCAGGTCAGAACCCCGCGCGCCGATTGCTCGTCATAGGCCTCGGCGTTTCTGAACCAGGCATCGAATTTGTGGCCTGCACCGCAGGCGAGCGTGAACTGGATCACTTTCAATTCCCCGCTTGGGTTGTCAGATCGCTTGCAAACGGCAATGGCCCGGGCGCGAGCGTAAACGCGCGCTCATTGGCAAGCGCAGGCACCCTTTGCCGCGCCGCGGCCACCGCGTCAAGGTCCAGTTCGGCCACCACCAGACCCGGTTCGGCTCCATCGGCCTCGGCAATCACCTCGCCCCAGGGCGAAACGATCAGCGAATGGCCATAGGTCGACCGCCCGTTTTCGTGGCTCCCACCCTGCGCCGCCGCCAGGATGAAACAACCCGTTTCAATCGCCCGCGCCTGCAACAACACATGCCAGTGCGCCTCCCCGGTCGGCACCGTAAAGGCCGAGGGCACGACGATCACCTGCGCGCCCGCCGTCGCCAGCGTGCGATAGAGCGCCGGGAAGCGCACATCATAGCAGATGGAAATGCCGAGCTTAAATGGCGCGATGTCGGCCACCACCGCCGTGTCCCCACCAGCATAGGTGGCGCTTTCGCGATAGCCGTTCTCGCCATCGATATCGGCATCGAAAAGATGGATCTTGTCGTAGCGCGAAACGATCTCGCCCTCAGGGTCAAACAGCACCGAGCGGTTGGCAAACCGTCCGCCCTCGAGCGCTATGGCGAGTGAGCCGATATGAAGGAAAACGCCATTTTCTCTCGCGATACCGGCCAGCCGGGCGATGGCCCCATTATTCTCCCAGGGTTCGGCCTCGGCCTGCAACCCGGCGCGATTTCTTGCAAAAACCACGCTCATTTCCGGGGTCAGGATATAAACGGCTCCGGCCCGCCGTGCCTCGGCGACCCGCGCTTCTATCGTGTCGATATTATCCTTTGCGCCGAGCCCCGAGTTCATCTGGACAAGGGCAACGGGTATGGTTTGGCTCACGCCGCACTCTCGAGCAAGGGATCGAGCTTGCCCTGCCGCTCGAGCGCGGCCAGATCGTCATAACCGCCCACATGGGTATCCCCGACAAAGATCTGCGGCACCGTGCGCCGCCCATTGGCGCGCTGGGTCATGGAAGCGCGCAAATCGGGATCGAGCACGGTAATTTCTTCGAACGCAACACCCTTGTCGCCCAACAGCGCCTTTGCGGCGTGGCAATAGGGGCATGTGGGAGTGGTATAGATTTCGACCTTGGTCATTTATTCAAAACTCCAGTCAATAGTGGCAGTTATACTGTCATATCGGTGTCGAACACAACGCGGGCAAAGCTGAGCACATCGACCTGCGATACGCCGGCCCGCTTGAGTGCCTTGGCCGCCGCCGAGGCGGTGGCGCCTGTGGTCAGCACATCGTCGACAAGCACAACGCGCCGTGCGCCCAGCCGATCCAGACGCGCCGGATCGACCCGAAACGCCCCGTCGACATTGCGGGCACGCTGGGACGCGTTGAGCCCGACCTGCTGGATGGTGCGTTTGTGTCTGACGATAAGGTCGGTATGCAGATCGCATTTTGCAAGGCGGCCAATGGTGCGGGCCAGCTCGGACGATTGATTGTACCGCCGCTCGCGCTGGCGCGCCGGGTGCAGGGGCACCGGCACCAGGACGGCATCGGGCCCCAAGAGCTCGTGACCTGCCGACACCATCATCCGCGCACAGAACAGCGCAATCTCGGGTCGGTCGGAATATTTCATCTTCGAGACCAGTTTTCGCGCGAGATCGGTATAGGCGACGGCCGAGCGGGCCCGGGCAAATGGCGGCGGGTTGGCAATCGCCTGGACCGACAGCGCTCCCTCGCCCATGTCGGACGCAAAGGGCAACCCCAGCACGGGACAGAAGGGGCGCGAAATAGGGATCAACTGACCCCAACAGGACGGACACAGCCCGTCGGGCGTCAAAACCGCAGCGCTACACGCCAGGCACACCGGCGGAAACGCCAAATCCAGCGCCCGCGCCCCGGCCGAAGTCGCAAGGGCGCACAACCGCAGCGCAAAGGGTCTGCCCCGATTTTCCATCGCCCCAACCATGAACCGATCATTGCACGCCATCCATTCCTGCGCCATATGGTCGGGACCATGACCCAGCCCCCGCTCGTTTTCGACCGCACCCGCCTCGCCGCCAATTTTGCCAAGCGCAAAGGGCAGCCCGATTTCGTGACCGATCTGGTGGTCGCAGACCTCGCCGACCGCCTCGCTCCGGTAACGCGGGAATTTCCAAAGGCGCTCATCATGGGCCCCGATCCAGCACTGCTGCCCGACACGGCGCAGTCGGCCAACGGCCCGATCCGTTTTGAAAAAATCTCGTCCCTGCTTGAGGTCGACGGCTTTGCGCTGGCCGATCCCGAGCATCTGAGCCTGCCCGCCCGCGACTACGATCTCATCGTCTCGCTCCTCGATCTTCAGACCGTCAACGACGTGCCCGGCTTTCTCGAAAACCTGCGCCGCCACATTGCCCCCGACGGGCTTTTGATCGCCGCCGCCATCGGCGGGCGCACGCTGAGCGAATTGCGCGATGCGTTCCTTGCCGCCGACGTGGAAATTCTGGGCGGCGTTTCCCCCCGCGTCGCGCCGATGATCGACGTGCGCGACGCCGGCAGCCTGCTCCAGCGCGCCGGCTTTGCCCTGCCTGTCACCGATCTTGAAACCCATACGGTGCGCTACCGGACCCCGCTCGCCCTGTTTGATGAACTGCGGGCATTGGGGGTCACCAATCCGCTGGCCGGCCGCGATACCCGCATGCTGACCCCGCGCCATCTGATGCGCGCTGCCGAGATTTATGCCGAGCGTTTTTCCGATCCCGACGGCAGGGTCCGCGCCAGCCTCGAAATCTTGTGGCTCTCGGGCTGGGCGCCTCATGAAAGCCAGCAAAAGCCCTTGCGGCCCGGCTCGGCCCGGACCAGCCTGCACGACGTGCTCAAGGACACGTCGAAACCCTGAGCGTCACAGCGGCCAGAACACCATGATGGCCGGCACGCCGACCACGGTGATAATGATTTCGAGCGGCAGGCCCATGCGCCAGTAATCGCCGAACCGATAGCCGCCCGGCCCCATGATCAGCGCGTTGTTGTTGTGCCCGATCGGGGTAAGAAAGGCGCAACTCGCCCCGATGGCCACCGCCATCAGGAACGCATCGGGATTGACCCCCAATATCTGGGCCAGCCCGTATGCGACCGGCGCAAAGATCACCGCCGTCGCCGCATTGTTGAGAACGTCCGAAAGCGTCATGGTAAACACCAGCACAGCGGCAAGTGTCACCCAGGCGGGAGCATGTTGTCCAAACATCGCCAGCCATTCTGCTATGAGCTGGGCGCCACCCGAGGTCTCCAGCGCCATCCCGATCGGCAGCAGCGAGCCGAGCAGCACAACGACCGGCCATTCGATCGCCTCGTAGATCTCACGCACCGGCAGGATGTCGAAAAGCACATAGAGGACGGCCACCGCCCCGAGCGCCACGGTGAGCGGAACCAGACCGAACGCCCCTACTCCCACCGCTGCCGCGAAGAGCCCGATGGCGGCCAGCGCCTTTTCGTGCCGCGTCACAGCAACGCTCGAGGCAACGGGCAGACACTCCATGCGGGTGACGACGTCGTCGATGGCGTCCTGATGGCCGAGCAACAACAAAACGTCGCCCACCTCGAGCGGGGTGCGGCGCACCCGCTCGGTGATGGCCCGGCCGCGCCGCGACAGGCCCAGCATGACGACGCCATTGCGCTGCATGACCCGCACATCATTGGCGATCCTGCCCACGACACGGCTGTCGGTGGTCACCACCGCCTCGACCATCTTGAGGTCCGACGACAATTGGGCGCTTTCCCCCGAACGGCCCTGCAGATCGACCTGCAGCGCACCGGCCAGTGCCGAAATCGCCTCGGCCGTGCCGTGAACGACAAGCAGATCGCCCTTTCCGATCTTTTCCCAGCGCGCCCGGCCCGGCATGCGCTTGTTGCGGCGCACCAGCCCCACGATGGCGCAATCATGCTCTTCGGCCTCGGCGTCCAGATCGCGCACCCGCTGACCCTTGGCTTTTGATTTCTCGGTGACCACCAGTTCGGTCGTATAGCTGGCCGAGGCGCGCAACTCGGCGCCCGCGCCCTTGCCCCGCACCGGGATCAACCGCCAGCCCACAAGCCCGATAAACGCCACACCGGCAAGCGCGCACACAAGGCCGACGGGTGTGAAATCGAACATCGTGAAGCTGTTGCCCATGGCCCGCTCACGATAGGCGGCGATGATGATGTTGGGGGGCGTGCCGATCATGGTCAGCATGCCGCCAAGGATTGTGGCAAAAGCCAGCGGCATCAGCGAGGAGGCCGGCGAACGGTTCGCCTTTTGCGCCGCCTGCACGTCCACCGGCATCAGAATGGCCAGCGCCGCGACGTTGTTCATGAAGCCCGAAAAAACCGCACCGATGCCTCCCATGACCGAAATGTGGATGGGCAGGGAACGGTCGCGGTCCACAGCGTACCGGGTGATGAGATCGACGGCCCCCGAACGCGACAGACCCGCCGTCACGACGAGCACCAGGGCGATGATGATCGTCGCATCATTGCCAAAGCCTGAAAACGCGGTCTGGGCCGGCACCACGCCCATGACCACTCCAACGATCAGCGCCGCAAAGGCAACGAGGTCATATCGCCACTTGCCCCACAAAAGCCCCGCGAGCACCAATCCCAGAAGGACAAAAAGCACGATCTGTTCGTAGGTCAATTCAATCCCCCGAGGCGCGTTCACAAATGCAGACCACCCTAAAGGGTTCCCGTGCCCGGCGCGACCGATGACAAAAAAATCCCCGGAGCGGCGCGCCGGGGATCTGGAACAATCACTATGCGGCCCGTCTAAAAGGCGCCGTGGCAGTGCTTGAATTTCTTGCCCGAGCCGCACGGGCACGGATCGTTGCGCCGGGTGCGTGCCATGACTTCGGGGCTCAACTGACCCTTGGGTCCATCCTCTTCGCGCACCTCGTTCTCGCCGGTCACCGGATCGATATGGCTCTCGCGAAGCTGGGCAGGTGCCTGCGGCTCGGGGGGCTTGATCTCGAAATGGCTCATCTGGGTGGTGACCAGTTCGCGAAGATTGGTCAAAAGCAGCGAGAACAGCTCGAACGCTTCCTGCTTGTATTCATTGAGCGGATCGCGCTGCGCCAGTCCGCGCCAGCCGACCACTTTGGACAGATGATCGAGCGTCACCAGATGCTCGCGCCACAGCCCGTCGATCGACTGCAGAATGAAGCTCTTTTCGATCTGGCGCATGGTTTCGGGGCCGACGCGCGCCGCCTTGGCCGCCGCATAATCATCGGCCATCTTGATGATGCGCTCGCGCAGCACCTCGACATCCATGCCCTCCTCGTCGGCCCATTGGGCCAGAGGGGGCTCGATGCCCAGATAGGTCTTACACGCGGCCCCAAGCTGCTCGGTGTTCCACTGTTCAGGATAGGACCGCTCGGGCGCCGATTTGGCGATCAGCGAATCCACGACGTCGTGGCGCATGTCGGCGATCGTCTCTGCGACGTTTTCGGCGTCCATCAATTCGATGCGCTGCTCGAAGATCACCTTGCGCTGATCGTTCATCACGTCGTCGTATTTGAGGATGTTCTTGCGGATGTCGAAATTGTGCCCCTCGACGCGGGTCTGGGCGCGCTCGATGGCCTTGGTGACCATGGCGTCGGAAATCGACTCGCCGTCTTTCAGCCCCAGCGAGGTCAGAACCTTTTCCATGCGTTCAGGGAAGAACCGGCGCATCAGGTCGTCCTGCAGCGAGACGAAGAATTTCGACCGTCCCGGATCGCCCTGACGGCCAGACCGGCCGCGCAACTGGTTATCGATGCGGCGGCTTTCATGACGCTCGGTGCCGATCACCATCAGCCCGCCCGCAGCCAGCGCCTCTTTCTTCTTTTCGGCGATATCGGCTTTGATCTCGGCGGTCTTTTTCTCGAGCGCCTCGCCTTCGAGACCTTCGGCCTCATTGGCGACGCGCATTTCCAGGTTGCCGCCGAGCTGAATGTCGGTACCGCGGCCGGCCATGTTGGTGGCAATCGTGATGGCGCCCGGCACACCGGCCGCCGCGATGATCTGGGCTTCCTGCTCGTGATGGCGGGCGTTGAGGACGGCAATGTCCTTGACGCCCTTCTTTTTGAGGAAGTCCGCGAGCATTTCCGAGCGCTCGATCGACGTGGTGCCCACCAGAACCGGCTGATTGCGCGAGCGGCACTCGATCACTTCGTCGGTAATGGCCTGGAATTTTTCCTCGACCGAGCGATAGATCTGGTCGTTCTCGTCGATACGGGCGATCGGCACGTTGGTGGGCACGGTCACCACGTCCAGCCCGTAGATGTCGGCAAATTCGGACGCTTCGGTATCGGCCGTGCCGGTCATGCCGGCCAGCTTTGTGTAGAGCCGGAAATAGTTCTGGAAAGTGATCGAGGCCAGCGTCTGGTTTTCCGGCTGGATCTTGGTGCCTTCCTTGGCTTCGAGCGCCTGGTGCAACCCTTCGGAAAACCGCCGCCCCGGCATCATGCGGCCGGTAAATTCGTCGATGATCACAACGCTGTCGTCGCGGACGATATAGTCCTTGTCGCGGTTGAAGATCTTGTGCGCCTTGAGCGCCGAATTGAGATGGTGGACGATCGAGACATTGTCGATGTCATAGAGCGACCCGGACTTGATCAACCCGTCGCGTTCGAGGATCTCTTCGAGTTTTTCGATGCCCTCGTCCGTGAAATTGGCCGCGCGGTGCTTTTCATCGATCGTGTAGTCTTCCTCGACCAGCAGCGGAATGTATTTGTCGATGGTCTTGTAGAGCTCTGAGCGGTCCTGGGACGGCCCCGAAATGATCAGCGGGGTGCGCGCCTCGTCGATCAGGATCGAATCCACTTCGTCGACGATCGCGTAATTGTGTCCGCGCTGCACCATCTGGGCGCGCGAATATTTCATGTTGTCGCGAAGATAGTCGAAACCGAACTCGTTGTTGGTGCCATAGGTGATGTCGGCATCGTAGGCCGCCTTGCGCTCGGTGTCGTTGATGCCATGGACGATCACCCCGGTGGTCAGGCCCAAAAAGCCGTAGAGCCGGCCCATCCACTCGCTGTCGCGGCGCGCCAGATAGTCGTTGACCGTAACGATGTGCACGCCCTTGTCTTCGAGCGCATTGAGATAGGCCGAAAGCGTTGCGACCAGCGTCTTGCCTTCACCGGTCCGCATTTCGGTGATGGCCCGCTCGTTGAGCACCATGCCACCGATCAGCTGCACGTCGAAGTGCCGCATGCCCAGCGCGCGCTTGGAGCCTTCGCGCACGGTGGCAAAGGCGGGAACCAGCACATCGGCCAGCTTGGCCCCATCGCGCAATTGCTGCCGGAATTCCTCGGTCTTGGCCCTCAATTGTTCGTCGGAGAGCTTTTCGAACTCGGGCTCGAGTGCGTTGATGGCCTCGACATTGGATTGATAGCGTTTGACGCGCCGATCATTGGCCGAGCCGAAAAACTTCCGGGCAAGCGTTGCAAGAGCCATGAACAATTGTCCTTAGAATCTGTTGGATGCGCCCGGATTCGGCGGTTGCGACGTCCCGGAACTTGCCTTGCACGAATGGTAGGGCGGCAGGCCGGGGCGCTGCCGAAAGGAGCGCGGAAAACTTCGGCAGGAGATGTAAGAGTGCCACCATGGGTTGTCAACGTTGGCAAAATCGGACAAACCACGGCCAAAGTCCGGGGCTAAACGCATATCCGGACCTTTGGTTCGGGCGATGGGGGGCCCGGGCTTCGGAAAAACAAGGAGAGATCTCATCATGTCATCCGATTTCGCCGCTCCGGTGGCCGGCCTCTTGCGGGCCGTATTCATCCCGGCGGTTCTTGCCGTCTCGCTGAGCACAGCTCCAGCCTGGGCGCAAAACGACGAACCCGCCCCCGCAGCCGAGCAGGCAACGCCCGCCGCTCCTGCCGAGCAGGCAGCGCCCGTCGCGCCCGCAGAACCGGTCTCACCCGATACGGTCCTGGCCACGGTGGGTGGCGAAGAGATCACCGAGGCCGATCTGGTTCTGGCGGCCGAAGAGCTGACCCAGGAACTCCAGTCCATTCCCGCCGAACAGCGGCGCGGCTTTCTTTTGACCGTCGTCATCGACATGAAGCTGATGGCCAGCGCCGCCCGCGAGGATGGCCTTGACGAAAGCGAAGCGTTCACCCGCCGCCTTGCCTATCTCGAGGATCAGGCCCTGCGTCGCGCCTTTTTCAACTCCATCGTTGAAACCCAGGTCACCGAAGAAGCCGTCCAGGCTGCCTATGAGGACCTGGTCGCCGATTTCACCCCTGAACCCGAAGTGCGGGCCCGCCACATTCTGGTGCCCACCGAACAGGAAGCCAACGAAATCCGCGCCGAAATCGAAGCCGGACGCGACTTTGCCGATGCTGCCAGCGAATATGGCACCGACGGCACAAGCGCCAATGGCGGTGATCTCGGTTATTTCTCATCGGGCATGATGGTCCCCGAATTCGAGCAGGCCGCGATGGCGCTCGAGGTCGGCGAGATGTCCCAGCCGGTCGAAAGCCAGTTCGGCTTTCACCTGATCTATCTCGAAGACCGTCGTCTCTCCGAAGCACCCCCGCTCGAGGAAGTGCGCCAGCAGGTCGCCCAGCAGGTTCTCTATGAGAGCTACGAAGCGGCCATCGAAGAGATCAAGTCCGACGTGGAAATCGAAATCGACGATGCCGATCTGGCCGCGCAGGTCGAGGCCCAGGGCGGCATTTAACACCCTGGCATAGACCAATTGTTCCGAGCCCCGGCCTAAACGCCGGGGTTCTTTTTTGTCGCCGCCACGATTGTGGCGACGACCTTGTCCACATCGGCATCCGAGCCTTCGATCCGGCCGGTCAGCAGACGGTGCCAGGCAAAGCCGGCCAGAAGTTCGATGATGACGGCGCTGTCGGCATTGGGGTCGATTTCGCCGCGTGCCTTGGCCCTGTCCACCAACACCTCGGCAAATTTGCGCCGCCCCCGCTCATAGGCAAACAGCGCCTCGGCGGCCCCCGGATCGCTCTGGGCTTCGGCAATGACCGATCGGAAGACCATGCCGCAGATGCCAGCGCTCCAGAACCCGATCAATTGATTGGTCAGAAACGCTCTCAGGTCGTCCTCGAAATTTCCCGTGTCGGGAAACTGGCGTTCATTCTTGAACCCCTGATAAACGTCGAGCAGCAGGGCAGCCCTGGACGGCCACCAGCGATAGACTGTGGGTTTGCCCGCCCGTGCCCGCCGCGCCACCGCCTCGATGGAAAACCCCGAAAGCCCGTCTTCGCGCAGGATAGCCTCGGCGGCCTCCAAAATGGCCTGCTGGCTGGCCGGATTGCGCTTGGCGCCGATCGAGCCCCGCCGTACCGCCACCGCCTGATGTTCTTTCGTCATTGTTTCGTCTTCCTTCCTCGACCCGGCCAATAAGCCCTGCGTTCCGCCGTTCAATCGCCCCACGAACGAACGGGCGCGCCGCAGCCTCGCCAGACTTCACGCTCTCCGGTGAGACCTCCCAGCCCCTCGCGACATATTGGAATCCTTCAATCGCGCGCCTCGAATGGGCTCGCCCGAAGATATAGGGGAAAAAATCGACAATATCCACTTGAACGAAACGGCTCGTTTCAATATATAACGGAACGTTCCGTTTCGAAAGGTTGAAACAATGTCCGATATTTCCTCCGCACAAACCCCCTCATCCACCACCGCCCAGCCAGCGGCCGGTGCTTCGCTCCGTCCCGACCGCTCGCGGCAGTTTCTGGTCACCCTGTTCGGCGTTTATCCCATCATCACGCTCATTCTCTATCTCGTCCTGCCGCTCACGGCCGGCTGGCCCATCTGGCAGACCACCCTGATCGTCACCCCGCTCATGGTTGCCATCATGGTGTTCTGGATGATCCCCCAGATCCAGAAACGCTTTGCCGGTTTCATCATGCGCCCTGTGCGCAGGTGAGCCCGCACCCAATGCCCGACGCTCTCGTTTCGAAATCGGGACGAGAGCGTCAATATTTCCCGCATGGTGGCAAAGAGCGTCGCGCCGTTTCCGTAAAACGATGAAATGATCGAGGCGACTGCGCCTCTTGCCAGCACGGGAATGTTGGGGCACACGAAGGGGCTGGTAATCGCGTTCGTCCCCAAGGACTTCTCCCATGGCCCTGCCCGTCTCTCCCCTTGCCCCCAAAACCTATGTCGCCCCGCCCGCCATTGCCGGCGTGCGCTTTGCCACCGCCGAGGCGGGCATTCGCTACAAGGGGCGCACCGACGTGCTTTTGGCCGTCTTCGATCCGGGCACCGTGGTTGCAGGCGTTCTGACGCGCTCGCTCTGCCCTTCGGCCGCAATCGACTGGTGTCGGCAGAACCTTGGCCATGGTACGGCCCGCGCCCTCGTCGTCAATTCGGGCAATGCCAATGCCTTTACCGGTTTGAAAGGCATCGAATCGGTCAAACTGACCGCCGACATCGCCGCAAGGGCGGTGGGGTGTGAGCCCTCGGAAATCTTTCTCGCCTCGACCGGGGTCATCGGCGAGCCGCTCGATGCCACCAAATTCGATGGCGTGCTGGAAAACCTCACGGGCCAACTGGCCGCCGACCCCTGGATGGAGCCGGCCAGGGCGATCATGACCACCGACACCTTCCCCAAGCTGGCCGAGGCCACGATCGACATCGATGGCACGACGGTCTCCATCGCCGGTATCGCCAAGGGTTCGGGCATGATCGCGCCGGACATGGCCACCATGCTCAGCTTCGTGTTCACCGACGCCCCCATCGCCGCCGATGTGCTCCAGGCGCTGCTCGCCAAACACAACAAGACCAGTTTCAACGCCATCACCGTCGACAGCGACACCTCGACCTCCGACACCCTTCTGGCCTTTGCCACAGCCAAGGCGGAAATCGACCCCATCGCATCCCTAAACGATCCGCGCGCACAAACGTTCGGTGAAGCGCTCAATGATGTGCTCTTCGATCTCGCCATGCAGGTGGTGCGCGATGGCGAAGGGGCGACCAAATTCGTTGCCGTCAACGTGACCGGTGCCACGACCGACGACAGCGCCGCAAGGATCGCCCGCGCCATTGCCGACAGCCCGCTCGTCAAGACGGCAATCGCCGGCGAGGACGCCAATTGGGGCCGCATCGTCATGGCGGTGGGCAAGGCCGGCCAGCCCGCCGACCGCGACAAGCTCACCATCGCCTTTGGCGACCACGTTCTGGCCCGCAACGGCCAGCGCGCGCCCGATTATTCCGAGGACGCGGCGACCGCCTATATGAAGGGCGAGGAGCTTTCGATCAGCGTCGATATCGGGCTCGGAACGGGCTCTGCCACCGTCTATACCTGCGATCTGACCCATGGCTATATCGACATCAACGGCAGCTACAGGAGTTAGAGCGTTGTCAGCAAAAGTGGCAACCGGTTTTGCGGTTCGACAACGCGACAAAAGAGAAGTGTGATCCAGCTTGCGCACCGTTTCCGAAATCGAAGCCGCTTCGCTCGCCACATGGCCCGCGCTCGAAACCATCGAGGACGGGCAATGGCGCGCCCGCTTCGCCAGGGGTTTTTCAGGCCGCTCCAATGCCATCTGGTCCCTCGATCCCGCCGATGACACCAATGCCGCCCAGCGGATCGAAACTCTTTCGGCCCGCTACGCCGAACACGATCTGCCCACGGTCTTCCGCGTGACCCCGCTGACCGGCGGCGGCATCCTCGATACGCTGGACCGGGCAGGCTGGGAGCGCTTCAAGACAAGCCTGGTTCTGTCTTGCCCGCTCGGCCAGACCGACGGGTTCGATGGCGCCGCCAGTCTTTACGATGCGACCGACCCCGCTTTCCTCGCCGCGCAAACGGCCCTTCAGGGGTTCGATACCAAACAGCAGGAAACCTTCGCCGCCATCCTGGGCGCGCTCAAACGCCCGGCCTGTGGAATCGTCGTCGCCGCCGACGATGGCACGCCCGGCGCATCCTTGCTGTGTGTCGAGAGCGAGGGCATCGTCATGGTCTATGACGTCATCACCTCGGCCAAACTGCGCGGCCAGGGTTTTGGCCGACGCATGATGGCCAGCGCGCTCAGTTGGGGCGCCGAAAACGGCGCCAGCCACGCAGCCCTCCAGGTCCAGGGGGACAACGGCCCGGCCATCGCGCTCTATCTCGCCATGGGTTTTGTCTTCCGCTACCCCTATCACTACCGCCGCCAGCCCGAGGCACAAACGCAATGAAAATCACCCTTGTCGTTGCCTGCGCGCTGGTCGATGCCGACCGGCGCGTGCTGATCGCCCAGCGGCCCCAGGGCAAGCAACTGGCCGGCCTGTGGGAATTCCCCGGCGGCAAGATCGAAGCGGGCGAAACCCCCGAGGCTGCGCTGATCCGCGAACTGGCCGAAGAGCTGGAAATCGAAACCAGGGAGGCGTGCCTCGCTCCATTGACCTTTGCCAGCCACACCTATGACGGCTGGCACCTGATGATGCCGCTCTATGTGTGCAGGAAATGGCAGGGCACGCCAATTGCCAAAGAGCATTCGGCGCTCAAATGGGTGCGCCCGCAAAAACTGCACGACTATCCCATGCCTCCCGCCGACATCCCGCTCATCGCCCCGCTGTGCGATCTGCTCTGAGCGCGTCCAGCAAAAGTGGAAACGGATTGCGGTTCGGACGCGCGACAAAACAAGGATTTAGAGCCGTTCAGGATTTGATTTAATCAGATCCTGAACGGCTCCAGTTCGCAATCACGCCGTCATCCAGCCACTCAGAACACGCGCTTGAGCGCATCGGTGAGACTTGCCATGTCATAGGGCTTGGAAACCTTCGGCCGGTCCACATGCGCGTCGGGAAACAAAACCCCATCGGCGTAGCCCGAAGCAAAGATGAAGGGAATGGCCTTCTCGCCCAGAACATCGGCGATGGCAAAACTCGTCTCATTGCCCAGATTGACGTCGAGCACGGCAAACCCCATCTCGGTATTCTCGATCGCCTTGAGCCCCTGGGCGACGCTGGACGCCAGAACCACCTCCCCGCACCCCATGTCGCGCAGCACCGCCTCGCAATCCATGGCGATGATGACATTGTCTTCAACGATCAGCGCCCGCCCCTCGGGGAAATTCACCTTGCCCGCCCGCCTTGTGACCGGACGCGGCGCATGCTGTCGGGCTTCATCGAGATCGGCCAGATGTTCGGGCGCAATGCGCAATTTGGCCCGCAACCCGTCGATGCGATAATCCATCTCGACCGATCCGCCAAGATCATGGGTCACCGAGCGCTCGATCACCACCGACCCGAACCCGGCACCGCCGGGGGGCTTGACGGGCGGGCCGTCGCGCTCGACCCAGCGTATGGTCAGCCAGCCTGAATCGTCGCGCTCGAGCGCAATGGCAACGGTGCCCCGCTTGTCGCACAATGCGCCATACTTGGCCGAATTGGTGGTCAACTCGTGAATGACCAGCGCCAGCGCCGAAAAACTCTGCGGCACCAGGCCCACATCGTCCCCCGAAACGATCACCCTTTCCGATTTTTCCGCCAGATAGGCCGCCGTCTCGTTCTCGATCAACGCCAGCAGCGATCCCGAGCCCCATTGACGCTCGGTCAGCTGGTCATGGGCCCGCGCCAGCGCCTGCACCCGGTCGTCGAGCGTTGAAACGAACGCTTCCGTGCTGCGCTGGGGCGTATTGACCTGACGGATCAGGCCGCGGATCAGGCCCAAAATGTTGCGCACCCGGTGATTGAGTTCGGCGATCAGGAGTTCCTGACGCTGGCGTGCCTGCCTTCGCTCGCCCTCGATCAGCTCGGTATGCTTGAGGATCACTTCGAGCAGGCTCACCCGCAGCGCCTCGGCCAGCCTGATATGGCTCGAGCTCCAGGGCTCGGACTGCCCGCGCGCCGTTTCCTGCCAGATCTCGAAACTCTTGCGCGGCGTCAGGCGCGACCCCATCGGCCCCACGCTCACCGGCTTTTCCGGATTGCCGGCCCATTTGACCTCCTCGGTCACCTCGCGGCGGAAAAAGATCAGATAGTCGCCGGGCGTGCGCGAGATGGGAATGACCAGCATGCCCGAAACCCTGTCGGCATAGGCGGCCGCGGCCGGATGAAGCTTGCCCAGCTCGTGGGTGACAAAGATGGAATTGGACACCGTCCGGTTGAGAAACTGTACAAGCGCCTTGAACTCGGGGCGGTCCGGCGTCTCTCCCCACAGCTCGACCTCCTCATCGACGATCATGCCGATCCCGTTACAATCGACCAGCCCGCTCATCTCCCCGAACATCGAAGCGAGCTGGGAGACCGGTCCCTGCTCCGGGCCGACCATGCGCAGCACCTTGTGGTGAAATTCCTGCGCCCGCTTTTCGGCCTCGATCTCGCTTTCGCGGATCTTGGCATCGAGCGCCAGCGAGAACATCTGCCCGATCAGTTCGGCCGCCGTGCGCACGTTGAAGGGCACCCGGCGCGGGGAATAATGGTGACAGGCGATCAGCCCCCACAGCCGCCCGCGCAGCAGGATGGAAATCGACATCGAGGCGCCGACCCCCATATTGCGCAGATATTCGAGATGAATGGGCGAGACCGAGCGCAGCACCGAATTGGACAGATCGATCGGCATGCCGTCGGGCGCCGCGAACGGTGTGATATCATGGGGTTGCCCGTCCACATCGGCAATGATGCGGATCAGGTTGCGCTTGTAGA
>NZ_CAXAXY010000052.1:0-21287 GCF_963972885.1 uncultured Pelagibacterium sp.
CGACAATGTCTTCGTCAACAGCCTCAGGAAGTTCGAGGATGAAATCGACCTCGGCGCGCCCAACCACCGAGCCATCCTCGGCAAGCATATCGATCCGAATGCGCTGGTTTTCCTGATCGAGTACATCGATCGCTTCAATGAGCCACCGGCCATCGCTGACTTCGGTCGAACCCACGATGGCGTTATCGACGTAGAGCCGAACACTCAGTCCATCTTCACCCGCACCGGCAAAGAAATTGCGATCCCCATCTATTTCCACCGCGTCGATGGTTGGTGCGGCAAATGTCTGCTGAGGAGGCGCGCCGACGGCTGGTTGCGCAGGGGCAGGACTTTCGAGGTCTTCAGCAGGCTCTGAAACAGCCGCTGCCGCTCCGTCGGATGGCTCTTCGCCAGATGGCGCTGAATCGGGCTCGACAGCCGGTACAGCAGCGTCTTCTTCGGCTGCAACCACCGTCTCGGCATCATCGGATTCGGCCAGCGGCGGCGTGACATTGGCAGGCCGGTCGGCTGGCACTGGCTCTTGACCTTCGGTCGAAGGTACCGGCTCTTGAGCCGGTGGAGCAGGCTCATCCGCCGCGGCTACAGCCACAGGCGCCGGCGCATCCTCGACAACATCACCTTCGTCCTGAGGCGCTGTTTCGTCGGGCGAGGTCGTCTCTTCGTCTTGCATCGGTGTGGTGGCGGGCACAGGAGCAGGCTGCTCCTGAGGCGCAAGGGCGGACTGCTCCTCAACCGATTCAGTCTGCTGTAGCGGGGCAGTCATAGGCGCAGCAATTGCGGTTTCCTGGCTGGGTTCCGCCTCATTCGCTTCGATATTGGAAGCGGGGCTCTCTTCTTGCTCATTTCCCGCCTCACCAGGAGCTTCAAGCGCTTCATCCGCTGCCGTTTGGCCATCCGCGTCCTGATCGGCAGTCATTTCGACGTCCGGCTCCGCTGCATTCGGGGCGGGCGGATCGGCTTGCGGGCTTTCCATATCGGCTTCGGCAACCGCCAGGGTCTCCGGGCTTGTTTCGGGCTCTGGCGACTCCGGCACAGCTTGTTGTTCGGCCGCTGCAACCGTCGGGTTATCGAGCCCCTGCAATATTTCGCTCGCCTCGCCCGGCGCCGATGCGATGACCAGAGGTTCGCTGGTTCGGTCGTCCTGAACGACAACGATAACCGACGTGTCGGCAAACCGGTCCGTTTCAACATCGAGAATGCGCAATTCGACACCGCCCGTCGGCAGCGGAGCGTCGGTCACGAAGGCAAAGTCGCCTGAGGTCTGCGCCGTCTCGGCCCCGATCTGGTCCTCATTGGCAAAAATACGGACTTCGCCGGATGGCGTCGCGCTGCCGGCAATAACTGCGGAACCGTCGGGTTCGACACGAACGAGGCCGAAGGCGGGCATTACAGCCTCTGAAACGCTGGTCGCTGTCTCCTGGCTCCCCGCCGCATCCGCCGCTTCACTGGTCTCAGCATCAGGTGATGCCTGCTCTTCCACGGGGCCGCTGGCAAGTTCCCGTGCTGTCTCACCATCACCAGTTGTCGCGGCCGATCCGCCAAAGAACGTCTCGCTCATGCAAATTGGGAAGTCACCGCGCTGAAGGCAGGCAATCGTACCCGGACCGGCGATCACGCCTATTGTGACGATGACCGTCGCTGCGGCGGCGCCGACTGCGAGAACGATGGGAGAGATGGGACGGGCCAGTGGAGCCTCCGTAAATGTTTCCCGGCCGCCGCATCGGCCATGTCTGCGATTCGTAGCTGCGAAACAGTCTTTTGAACTATAACGGCTAGGCCGTCTTCATCAACTTATAGGTGAACGACTCATACAGGGCCTCGAAGGAGGCATCAATGATGTTGGGCGACACGCCAACGGTGAACCACCGCTCGCCGGTATCGTCCCGACTTTCTATCAGCACACGGGTGACCGCGCCCGTGCCGCCGTCCAGGATACGCACCTTGAAATCAACAAGTTCGAGATCGTCGATCCGGTTCGAATACTTCCCCAAATCTTTACGCATGGCCAGATCGAGCGCGTTGATGGGACCGTTTCCTTCGGCAACCGACATGAGAATTTCGCCCTCCACATCAATCTTGACCACCGCCTCACTCACGGTGACCATTTCACCCCTGGCGTTATGGCGGCGTTCGATCGCCGAGCGATAGCTCGTTACATCAAAGAATTTCGGCAGCGTTCCCAACATCTTGTGGGCCAGCATAAAAAACGACGCCTCTGCTCCGTCGTAGGAATAGCCGCGGGCTTCGCGCTCCTTGACCTGCCGCAGCAACTTGTCGAGGCGGGGATCATCCTTGGCCATTTCGATGCCGAACCGCTTCAGGGTGGTCAGCAGATTGGATTTTCCGGCCTGCTGAGACACCATGATGAGCCGTTCGTTGCCGACACTTTCGGGGACAACGTGCTCATAGGTCGTCGGGTCCTTGGCAATTGCGGAGGCGTGGATTCCCGCCTTGGTGGCAAACGCCGAGGCACCAACATAGGGTGCCTGCCTGTTGGGTCCGCGATTGAGAATTTCATCGAACGCGCGCGAAACACGGGTCAATGTCTCGAGCTTTTCAGCCGTCACGCCCGTATCGAAGCGCTGGGAAAACACAGGTTTGAGCACCAGCGTGGGAATCAGGGTTACCAGATTGGCGTTGCCGCACCGCTCGCCGAGGCCATTGAGGGTGCCCTGGATCTGCCGCACGCCGGCCCTGACCGCTGCCAGCGAGTTGGCCACTGCCTGCCCCGTATCATCATGAGCATGGATGCCGAGTTTGTCGCCAGGGGCGATGGTCAGGACGTCGGCCACGATCTCTTCGATCTCGGAGGGCATCGTGCCGCCATTCGTATCGCACAGGACGATCCAGCGTGCGCCCGCATCAAGGGCTGTCTTGACGCAGTCGAGCGCGTAGGCGCGATTGGCGTTGTATCCATCGAAGAAGTGCTCACAATCGACAAAGGCTTGCTTGCCGGCGTCCGTCGCAGCCTGAACGCTTTCGGCGAGGCCCTTGAGATTTTCTCTGGTTGAAATACCCAAAGCCAGTTTGACCTGATGGTCCCAGGCCTTCGAGACGTAGCAGACAGCATCGGCGCTCGACCCGACAAGATCGGCAATACCCGGATCGTTCTCGACCGACCGCCCTGCCCGCTTGGTCATGCCAAAGGCAACGAAATCGGCGTTTTCCGTCCGTTTTTCAGAAAAGAACGCGGTATCGACCACGTTGGCCCCGGGATACCCTCCTTCGACGTAATCGATACCCAACCCGTCGAGAAGCCGGGCGATGGCAATCTTATCCTCGAGTGAGAATTCGATACCGGTCGTCTGGGCACCGTCTCGCAGGGTGGTGTCGAAGAGATAAAGGCGTTCTTTGGTCATGTGAGGTCGATACTTCTTGAAAAATGTCAGGTGGGCGCGTGACAGACCGCTTCGATGTTGTGGCCGTCCGGGTCGAAAACGAAGGCGCCGTAATAATCGGGGTGGTATACTTCGCGAACACCGGGAGCACCGTTGTCGCGGCCGCCTGCGTCGAGCGCTGTTCTATAAAAAGCCTCCACATCTGCCCGCGATTTTGCAGCGAACGCAATATGGAGCCTGCCCGTGCAACGCCCACCCGACTGGATCCAGAATTCGGGCTTTTCCTCGCCAAAGCCAGCGATCATGCCACCGGGAATTTCAAATTCCCGCAGCCGTCCATAGCCCAGCGTCGCAAGAACGGAATCGTAGAAATCCCGTGATGCCCGATAATCGGCGACCGTCAATCCGAAATGGTCGATCATGCTCATATGGCTCCTCCCTTATGGCCAATGGTCAGTATCGTGGTCTGGATGCTGAAAACTCTTCATCGAGGCGTAGGCTGACTCAGCCTCGGGCGTATCGGCCAAGGGGCTGGCTGGGACAAGTGGCAGACTTGAAATCGTGGGATGCATCTTTTCGCTGGCATAGGCCACGTCGAATGCGAAGTCCTCGGGCACATCAAAGCAGCCTATGGCCAGCGCCGTTCGATTTTCGGCCCATTCAAAGGTCAGCGGCGCGCCACAGGACGGACAGAAGCCGCGCTTGGCCACCGACGAGCTTTGAAAGCGGGAGGGCTCTCCACGCGTCCATTCAAGAAAGGTGTTTTCAACGGCCACATAGGCGCCGAACAGACCGCCGGTTGCTTTCTGGCACATACGGCAATGACAGATCGATGTATCGATCACCGGACCGGTGACCCGAAACCGTATGGCGCCGCACTGACAGCCTCCGGTGTGAACTTGGCTCATTGCTGCCTCGGCCTGGCCTGCCAATCGGGCGTGTCGTGATCGGGATGCTGGTGGTTGGTAGCCTTGATGGCCGAAGCCCAGGCCTCCCGGTCGGTCTCGGTCGCACCACCATCTTCTATGGACGTGATCGTTTCAAACCACGACACCGCCCCTTCCGTGCCGGTATTGGCACCTGGCGGGAACGCGCTCGGATTATCGAGCGAACCGATCATGAGGTTGGTACGGCCATTGTTGACGTCGTGATAGAACAGCGGCGTGCCGCAATTGGCGCAAAAACCGCGTTCCACATTCTCCGAACTGCGCCAGATCGCCGGCTTGCCGCGGGTCCATACCAATGTATCATCGGGTGCTGCGACGAGCCCGGCGAAAATGCTTCCCGACGCCTTCTGGCACATGCGGCAATGGCAAAGATGCGAATTGTCGAGCATCTGGGTGGAATGATAGCGCACGGCGCCACACTGGCAGCCACCGCTGACCTCCATATCGATGCGGTTCAAAGCGTATCCTCCTTTGGCGGCCAGGATTCCGTATCGTGGTCGGGATGCTGGTTGGAATGGATACCCGACATGAAATCACGCCATTCATCGGTTGTCTCGCGCACC
The DNA here is from genome assembly GCF_963972885.1 of uncultured Pelagibacterium sp. Classification (NCBI taxonomy): domain Bacteria; kingdom Pseudomonadati; phylum Pseudomonadota; class Alphaproteobacteria; order Hyphomicrobiales; family Devosiaceae; genus Pelagibacterium; species uncultured Pelagibacterium sp. The sequence continues at coordinate 4,849 of NZ_CAXAXY010000052.1, forward strand.
GGCAGCGTGGACAGGTCCTCGAAAAAGGACGTCCTGTCGCTCAGATTGACCTGAATTACAGGCGGCACTTTTTCCGGTTCGTCAAAGGCGCCAATGGCCAACTCCAGACCGAACTTGGTCTCGTAGGCCAGCGGCGTTCCACACTCGCCGCAAAACGCACGACGCGCGGCGTCGGAAGACTGGAACCATTTGGGTTCGCCACGCGTCCAGTGCCCATCATGAGAGGTGACCAGAGGACCGAAAAAACTTCCGAACGCCTTCTGGCACATGCGGCAATGGCAGATCGAGCCGCGGCCCACCAGTTTGGTGGCAAAGCGCACGGCACCGCACTGGCAACCGCCAGTCAGGGTTTCACTGGCTTCGATGGCGCTCATCGCTTGATCTCCCATTTGGTGCGGCGTTCGCCGGATTCGGGGTCTTTGTAGTCCATCAACTGGATGCCATCTTTGAGCAGTTTGTTGCGGATGGCGTCGGCCATAGCAAAGTCCTTCGCCGCCAGTGCACCTAGCCGGGCATCGATCTGATCTTCGATGCCAGACGAGTCGCCAGCGTCATTTTTCAGGAGACTATTGATCGAAAAGCCAAAGAGCTTGAGCGTTGCTGCAAGACAATGGGCGGCTGACACCGTCCCCCGGTTGGCTTTGCGCGCCATGGCGTCCAGAACTGTCGACGCGCGGGAAAAATTGAGGTCATCGGCCAACTCGGCAATCGTTGATGCGTCGGGGGCCGTTTCTTTCCCAGCCTGTGCAGCGCGCTGCCAACTCACCAGCTTGTTTTCGGCCTCCTCCAGCCGCGCCACCGAAAAATCGATCGGCTCACGGTAGTGCGTCATCAGCATCGCCAGCCGCAGCACTTCGCCCGGCCATTTGCGCCCGCCGAATTTCTCTGTTTCCAGCAGGTCGTGAATTGTGACGAAATTGCCCTCCGACTTGCTCATCTTGCGACCCTCGAGCTGCAGATAGCCGTTGTGCATCCAGTAATTGGCCATCATTTCGGTGCCGTGTGCGCAGCGCGACTGGGCGATTTCGTTTTCGTGATGGGGGAAGATCAGGTCCAGCCCGCCACCATGAATGTCGAAGGTTTCACCCAGAAAGGCTTGGCTCATGGCCGAGCATTCAATGTGCCAGCCGGGGCGGCCGCGGCCCCAAGGGCTGTCCCAGCCCGGCTCATTTTCGCTCGAGGCCTTCCAGAGCACGAAATCGGCGGGATTTTCCTTGTGACTTTCAACAGCGACGCGGGCGCCGGCGATGTTGTCTTCGAGATTGCGGCCCGAGAGCTGACCGTAATCGGCCATGGAGGAAACGCGAAACAGCACCTCGCCGCCAGCCTCATAGGCATGGCCCTTGGCGACCAGCCGTTCGATGATAGTGACCATGCCCCCGATGTGTTCGGTGGCGCGCGGTTCGACCGAAGGTGGCAAGCAGCCGAGCGCGGCCACGTCCTTTTCGAACTGGGTGGCCGTTTTCTCGGTCACCTTGCGGATGGCTTCGTTGAGCGGCAGATCGGGGTAATCGCGCAGCGCGCGGGCGTTGATCTTGTCGTCGACGTCAGTAATGTTGCGCACATAGGTTACATGGTCTTCACCATAGACGTGGCGCAGCAGGCGGAACATCATATCGAAGACGATCACCGGGCGGGCGTTGCCGATATGGGCAAAGTCATAGACCGTCGGCCCACACACATACATCCGCACATTGTCCCGATTGATGGGGACAAAGTCCTCTTTGGTGCGGGTGAGCGTGTTGTGAAGCTTCAGGGTCGGCAGTTGCGACGGCATAAGGTGATGTCCCCAGGCGCAAGAGTTTACGCTGCTGGCAGCGGGTCCACTCCTTTGTGCCGGGAACATGAAAACCGCGCCGCCAACTTTACGTTAGCGGATAATGGTGCAGCCAATAATGCAGGTCAGGCCATTGGTTTTCATGGGCCGCACAATGGACGGGAACAAACCCCAAATCAAGCATGAAAATAGGGGCGGCGCCGACACGCCACCCCCAGAACGAAGACTTTGGAGTTTAGTCAGAAAGTGACTTCCATCCGAGTGCGGATGAACCGGAACCACTGCCCGTGTTCCGATGATTTAGACTGGCACGGTATCATCGCGCCGACCATCCCGATCACGGAAAGTTTTAGAGAGGCGAAGTTTTCGCGGCCGGTCGGCACTGGGAAGCCGCTAGCGGCCGCGAGACCTGACGTGTTTGGCGCTCCTGTAAGCTCTGACTATCTGCCCGACTCCAAGAGCTTTACCGATTGCTCGATAGAGCCGAAAACCGAACGGTTTTCGTTGTCCACAGCGTTTATCCGCACAATGTCATCAAGAGCGAGGAACGGCGTGCGAGCCTTGCCGATCTTGCTCTTTTCGGCCGTTCTGGCTTCAGCGATGCAGCCAAAACCTATGCCGTCATGCTTGAGCGGCAATATCTCATCATGGGCGTTGGCGACGGTTCCGGACCCGATGATGGTGCCCACGCCGAGTTCGCGCGTCTGCGCGGCCGCAACGATCAGATCGGCGAAATCGAAGCGCATGTCTCGACCTGCATTGGGCTGGCCATAAAGACTGTTGTTGACGTGAATGCGCACCTTGAGATGGAGCCGGTTGTCCTTCCAGCTCTCGCCCAGCTCGTCGGGGGTCACAAAGATCGGGGCGAAACTGGTCGCGGGCTTGGCGTGGAAAAAACCGAACCCGTTCTGGAGGTCGTTGAGAACCAGTTTACGCAGGGAAACGTCATTGCATATTCCGATCAGCCGGATCGCGGCGCTGGCATCCTCCCGGCTCGGGCGCATTAGCACATGCCCGATGACGACCACCACCTCCGCTTCGAAATCGACAGCGAGCCCGTCCTCGGGCACGACAATGGGCGCCATGGGCGCAACAAAACTGTCGGAGCCGCCCTGATACATCAGGGGGCGTTCGTCCTGCAGTTCGGTGTCGTGGCTCCCCTTGAGGGTGCGGACCCTGTCGAGATGCACCATATAGCCCGAGCCGTCGATCCACTGGTAGGCTCGAGGCAATGGTGCCAACGCCTCGCGCGGGTCGAACGCCATGCCGGCGATTTCGCCATTGTTAAGCTGATCGCTGACGGCATGGAGAATCGGGGCGCAACGTTCCCACTCGTCGAGCGCATCCTGCAGGTTGGAGGCTATGCGCCCCGCAGACGCGAAACGGGCAAGGTCTTTCGAGACGATAACCAGATGTCCGTCGGGACGACCGTTGCGCAGCGTGGCGAGTTTCATGAGTGGATAAGACCGGAAGTGATTGGCATTGGCCGCTAAGATGGCCCATACCTTGGCACAGTTAAAGCCTTGCGTTGAGACAAAAGCCTGATAAGCGGATCGCAAAGGTCGCAGCGGGCACCACATGGACGGTATGATTTCAGTTCGTTGTTCTTTTGCCGGGTGGGTGCGCCTGCTGATCGCCCTTCTGGCCTCTCTTGCCTTTGTTTTTGGCGACATGTCCGCCGCGATGGCGCAAAATCAGAATTGCGGCCAGATCACCGCCATCCTGCGCGGCATCGAGCGCAACCAGATGTTTCAGAGTTTTAACGGCATTGCCCGCGAGCTCCAGAACCGACAGGTCGAGGTGCGTCAGGCCGAAAGCCAATGGGTTGCATCGGGCTGCCAGCAGCTCCTCAATGCCGGGCAGGCGCTATCGGGTCAGTGCCAATCGATTGCCCAGTCCATTACCCTTGGCCGCAGCCAGGTCGAACAGCTGACCTCGATGGCTCAGGAGGGCCAGACTCTGGCCCAGAACTACCAGCAGGTCATGGCCGATTATCAACGATATGGCTGTGATACCGGCCAGTCGGGAGTCACCTTCGGCAATGAGGGAACGCGGGGCGGCCTGCTCGACGATATTTTCGGTGGCGGATACGATTACATCGATGGCTCCTACAATCCCTGGAGTACGCAGCAAACCCGTCGCACGGTCTGCGTGCGCACCTGCGACGGCTTTTACTGGCCGATCAGCTTTTCCACCACCGACGACTATGTCGCCCAAGACGCCATTCGCTGCCACGAGATGTGTCCGGGGACCGAAGTTGCCCTGTTTTCATACAGAAATCCGGGGGAAGAGCCCGAAGACATGATTTCGCTGTCCGGCACGCCATACCGTTCAATGTCGTATGCGTTTCGCTTTCGCGAAGAAATCGATACGAGCTGTTCGTGCCAGACGCGCGAAACGGTCGGGACGATTGCCTTGAACAATCAAGGCGAGCAGTCGCGTGCGATTATCGATTTCGGCGACCTGGAGTTTCCCTTGCCGCAACCCGACCCGCGGGGCACCCAGCAAGCTCAAGCAGTCGTGGCTGACTTGATTTACGTGCCCTTGCCACGCCCCCGACCCCGGGCCGATGGCACTGCCGATCCCATGCTCGCGCAGCCCGACCTCGAGGGACCGAATATGCGTGTCGTGGCCTTCGGCGACAAGAACGTCAGGATAGTCGGACCAGAGACACCTTACGTCCCAGAACCGGCAGAAGAGCCTTAAGCTCAGGGCCCTCGTGCCTGCCGGTCAACGCCAAGCGCAGCGGCAGAAAAAGCGCCTTACCCTTGCGGCCCGATTTTTCCTTGAGAAGGCCGGTCCACTGGCCCCATGTCTTTTCGTCCCAGGGCTCGTCGGGCAAGGTTTCACGCGCAAGGGAGATGAAGTCCCTGTCTTCATCTGCAATGATCGGATTGGCGTTGACCACGACATCCTCATAGAGCGGAACGAGTTGTGACAGTCGGGAAACGTTGTCGCGCAGGGCAAGCCATGCCGCTTGGGTCATTCCACCGATATCGCCCAATCGCTCACGTACTGTGGCAAAATCCATTGCATGGACGATGCGCGCATTGAGGGTTTCGAGTTCTGCGGGATCAAAGCGCGCCGACCCGTGCGAAATCATCGAGAACTCGAGCTTTTCGGCAATTGCATCGAGATCGGGATACGGTTCGACCGGCAGCGACGTGCCGGTGATCGACGCCATGATGGCAACCGCCAACGGCTCATAACCATCCTCGCGCAGCTGGCTCAGCGAGAGCGAACCCAGCCTTTTGGAAAACCCATGCCCCTCTGCATCGGTCAGAAGATTATGGTGGCCGAAAACCGGGGCGGGCGCGCCGAGCGCTTCAAAAAGCTCGATCTGCGTACCCGTGTTGGAAACGTGGTCTTCGCCCCGAATGATATGGGTAATGCCCATATCGATATCATCGACCACCGAGGTAAAGGTGTAGAGATAGCTGCCATCCTCGCGGATCACCACGGGGTCGGACATGGAACCGGTATTGACTGTCTGGCTGCCCTTGATGAGGTCCTCAAAGGCCACGGCGCGGCCATCGAGCCGGAACCGCCAATGCGGCTTGCGGCCCTCGGCCTCAAGCCTTGCCCTGTCCTCGTCCGTCAGGTCGAGCGCAGCACGATCATAGATCGGCGGGCGCCCCAGAGCCCGGGTGCGCTTGCGTTTGCGGTCGAGTTCGTCGGCCGTTTCATAAGCGGGGTAGAGCCGCCCTTCGGCGATCAATCTCTCGCGTGCGGCATCATAGAGCGGCAGTCGGTCGGACTGACGAACCTTCACCTCGGGAACAATGCTCAGCCATTCAAGATCGGCTTCGATGCCCGCGGCAAAGGCCTGGGTCGAGCGAGCGGTATCAGTATCATCAAAACGCAGGATGAATTTTCCGGCGTTCTTTCGCGCGAACAGCCAGTTGAGAATCAACGGGCGCGCATTGCCCAGATGCAGGCGGCCGGTGGGCGATGGCGCGTAGCGGACGACAACGCTCATCGGGCGACACTCCCGTCACGATAGCCCGAAGTGATGGGATACTTCCGCCCGATGCCGAAAGCCTTGGGCGTAAGCTTGGGGCCAGGCGCGGACTGGCGACGCTTGAACTCGGCGATATAGATCAGCCGTTCGATGCGCTTGACCAACTCGGCATCGAACCCCTTGGCAACGATTTCGGCCAGAGAAAGCTCATCTTCAACCAGCGCTTCGATGATCGCGTCGAGCACGGGATATGGCGGCAGCGAATCCTGGTCGGTCTGGTCGGGTCGCAGTTCGGCGCTCGGGGCCTTGGAAATGATTTCGGGCGGAATGACCACGCCGGACGGGCCGCGAACATCGGTGGGATAATAGGAATTGCGCCATTCAGCCAGCCCATAGACCTGCATCTTGGGCATATCCTTGATCGGATTGTAGGCGCCATTCATATCGCCATAGATCGTTGCATAACCCACAGCCATTTCCGACTTGTTGCCCGTGGTGATCAGCAGCGAACCGAGCTTGTTGGAAACCGCCATCAGGATGGTGCCGCGCATGCGCGACTGGAGATTTTCCTCGGTAATATCGGGTGCGCGACCCTCAAAAACCGCGGCAAGGCTCTCGTTGATCGCATCGACCGGCGCACCGATCGGCACGATGTCATAGCGCACCCCAAGCGTTTCCGCGCACGCCTTGGCGTCGCGCAAACTGGCTTCCGAGGTGTAGCGATAAGGCAGCATCAGGCAGTGAACGTTTTCGGCGCCCAGCGCATCGACGGCCAGTGCCGCGACCACTGCGGAATCAATGCCGCCCGACAGTCCCAATACCACAGACTTGAAGCCGTTCTTATGGACATAGTCGCGCAAACCGAGCATTGCGGCGTGCCACGGGGCTTCGTTGACCGGCACAAGTTCGGTCACATGTCCCTCAACGCAATGCCAGCCTCCTTCCCCTTTGCGCCAGTCCGACATCACCATATCGGGCACGAAACTCTTGCCCTGAAAGGCGAGTGAGCCATCTACATTGATGCCAAAGCTCGCCCCGTCGAACACCAGTTCGTCCTGACCGCCGATCTGGTTGGAATAAAGGATCGGCAGTCCGGTTTCCTCAACGCGCTGACGCACGAGATCGAGCCGCAACCGCTGTTTGTTACGCCAATAAGGTGAGCCGTTGGGGCAGAGCAGGATTTCCGCGCCGCTCTGGGCAAGCGCCTTGCAGACCGGCTCATGCCAGACATCCTCGCAGATCGGCACACCAACCGACAAACCCTTGATCGTCATCGGCTCCGGCAATTGGCCTGCCGTGAAATAGCGCTTTTCATAAAAAACATCGTCATTGGGCAATTCGACCTTGTTCCGGCGGTCGATGATCGCCCCATCCTCGGCCAGAACAACGCTGTTGTAGAGCTTACCGTCGGTGCTCCAGATTGTTGGCAGCAACACGGAGATGTTGAGGCCCTTGGTTTCGCGTGCCAGGGCCCGCGCAGCTTCCATCGCTTCAGTCACGAACTGGCGCTTGAACAGCAAATCCTCTGGGAAATAGCCGGTCAGATAGAGTTCGGTGAACATCAGGATGTCGGCGCCCGCCGCCTCGGCCTCTGCCAGCGCCCTGCGTGCAGTGGCGAGGTTTTCGGCAATTGCACCGACTTTGGGGTTCAGTTGAGCGAGAGCAATGCGGAGCGTATCGGTCACGAAATTCTATGTCCGGCGGTCATGAGAAGCGCGCCAGACTTATAGTGCGCAGCGATCGAGAGCAAGGCGGCGCAAGACAAAGCCGGGCTGCGAAAGCGCCCGGCCTGGTCTCAATCTTGATTTTGGCGTTCTAGAAGGTGCCGGTCAGTTCTATGACGGGCCCCCAGCGGAACAACTCCATAGTGCCTTGGGCCGTATACCCCTGTGACACGGTCGGGTCTCCCGGGTCGCGCGCCTCGAAATAGGTTTCGGTAGGGCCGGTGAGATAGTAGCCGCGCACCCCAGCCCTAATTGCGAAATTTTCATGTGGCCTGAAGCCAACCATGGCCTCGAGTGCGCCGCCATAGAGATGACCGGAAATCTGTGGGGCATTACCCTGCGTCAGGGCCGGATCGATCGAGGCAAGATCAAATGCCCCGTAAGTCCCGCTCAGCGATGCATAGGGAATGGCTGCAGCATCAACCCGAACGTCAAACACGTCGTTGAGGTCGGCACGGGCCGTCGCTCCAAGCCGCAGCCCATGAACCTCGAGAGAGTTGGGGTCGCTGTTGCCGCCGCCCGATCCCATCAGATACTCGGATCGACCCATGTAAGCGGATTCATTGAGATACTGATACCCTAGGAACCCGCCAAGCGCGAGGCCTTCGGTGTTGACGGGCAGATAGCCGAAGTCAGCCCCCCCATACGCAATTGTGCCGGCCGTAGTCGTCTGCAACCCACCGCTGGTCGGCGTCTGGTAAGCATTGTCTATCGCTGCGGCGTAGCCAAGATTGCCTTGAACATAGGTGTTGGTAGAATTGTCGTCGATCTTGCCGTGAACTTCGAGAAATTGACTGGAGTCGTCGGCTGCATAGTTTTGCCCGGCAATCGTGGCCCGCTGCCCGCCCATGCCATAGAAATACCGAATCCCCGCCTCGAAATCGAGGCTGTCCTCCTGCGGCATCATATCGACGGGATAGGCCGGCTTGAATACCGGATCCGGCTGCACGCCCCAATCGGCGGCGGTCGCCTGCCCACTTGCGGCAGCAACCAGGAGGCCCATGGCAAGGCCTGTGAGAAGACGCGACATTGAGCCCTCCGAACGACGCGAAACAATTCAGTTCATCTTGTTTATGAGCCCATTAGGGTTAACGTTGGCTAAATGGAAAACAAAAGGCGCTGTCCGCGGACAGCGCCTTTTCCGGTGCAACAGTATTAATCCAAGTCAATACCCGACGGCCTTGGCCGTGCCATTGGTCCGTTGGCCGTGCATTTCCTCGGCAATCAGGAAGGCCAGCTCGAGTGCCTGGCTGGCGTTGAGGCGCGGGTCGCAATGGGTGTGATAGCGATCCGACAGTGAGGCTTCGGTCACAGCCGATACGCCGCCGGTGCATTCGGTGACATCGCGGCCCGTCATTTCCACATGCACGCCGCCAGCGATGGTGCCCATTTCCCGGTGAATATCGAAGAACGATTTTACTTCCGAAAGAATGCGATCGAATGGACGCGTTTTGTAGCCCGATGATGCCTTTATGACATTGCCATGCATGGGATCACAGCACCAGACGACCGTACGTCCTTCCGATTTGACCGTTTCGATAAGACGCGGCAGATGCTCGTCGACCTTGTCCGAGCCAAACCGCGCGATCAGCGTCAGCCGACCGGGCTCGTCCTTGGGATTGAGCAGGTCCATTAGCCGCTTGAGATCATCCGACGACATGGACGGCCCGCACTTCACCCCGATGGGGTTGTTTATGCCGCGGAAATATTCGGCATGAGCATGGTCGGGATTGCGGGTTCGATCGCCAATCCAGATCATATGGCCAGACGTGGCGTACCAGTCATTGGTGATGGAATCCCGACGCGTCATGGCCTGCTCATAACCGAGCAGCAGCGCCTCGTGGGAGGTGAAGAACTTGGTTTCGCGCAGCACAGGCGTGTTTTCCGGGCTCAATCCAAGCGCGCCGAGAAACTCTATCGCATCATCGATCTTCTGGGCGACTTCCTCATAGCGCGGAAACCAATTGGAATCCTTGACGAAGCCCATTGTCCACTCGTGCACGCGCGAGAGATTGGCAAAGCCACCGGCGGAAAAGGCGCGCAACAGATTGAGCGTCGCCGCCGACTGTCGGTAGGCCTCGAGCTGGCGGTTGGGGTCCGGGATGCGCGCTTCAGGGGTAAAGTCGATTCCGTTGATGATATCGCCCCTGTATGAGGGCAGTTCCACGCCGTCGATGGTCTCGGTATCGGCCGAACGCGGCTTGGCAAACTGGCCGGCAATTCGGCCGACCTTGACCACGGGCTTGGATGCACCATGGGTCAGAACCACTGCCATCTGCAGGAAAACGCGGAAGAAATCGCGGATATGGTCCGCGTGGTGCTCGGCAAAGCTTTCGGCGCAATCGCCGCCCTGCAACAGGAAAGCGCGACCGGCGGCGACATCGGCCAGATTGGCCTTGAGGTCGCGTGCCTCGCCTGCAAAAACCAAGGGGGGAAACGAGGCGAGCCGGGCCTCGACCGATTCAAGCTCTGTCTGGCTCGGATAGGTCGGGACCTGCAGGATCGGTTTCGTCCTCCAACTGTCAGGTGTCCACGTGCTCATCGTTTCACTCGCTTAAAAGATGGTTCGCCTCCCCGAGAAGCCGGGAAGGTGCGGCGGTTTACCAACTACAGCCCCTCATGCCAAGTATTCTATGGTCGAACACGGCTGACGCGGACACGCGCAAGTCTATGGGTTGCGCTTTTCGCCATCGACCATGCGATAGCTGGGGGATTTGAAGGTCACCAGCTCTTCGGCCGCCGTGGGGTGTACGGCAATGGCGTGGTTGAAATCGGCCATGGTTCCACCCATCCCGAGCGGGATGGCCACCAGCTGGATCATCTCACCGGCCCCCGGGCCAAGGATGTGACATCCCAAAATCCGGCCACTATCGGTCTCCGTGATCAGCTTGAGCAGCATTTTTTCCTGTCGGTCCGACAGCGTGTTCATCATCGGCCGGAAGCGGGCAATGTAGATATCGATCGAACGGTAGTGCTCGGCGGCATCCAGCTCGCTCATCCCCACGGTGCCGATCTCGGGCTCGGAAAACACCGCGGTGGGGATCAAATGATAGGGCACCGTGGTTGGTGTGTTGTTATAGACCGTCTGGGCGAAAGCAGCGCCCTCGCGGATAGCCACCGGCGTCAGAGCCGCCCGACCGGTAACGTCCCCGACCGCATAGATGGAGGGCACCGAGGAGCGGGAATATTCGTCCACCACGACCGCTCCGGTCTGGTCGAGTTGCACGCCCGCGACCTCAAGGCCGAGGTGGCTCGTATTGGGATGGCGGCCGGTGGCAAACATCACCTTGTCGAAGGTCGCTTCCTCGCCATGCGAGAACGAAACGCATACGCCCTCCCCGTCCTTGCGCAATTGTGAGATATGGTAGCCGTAGCGAATGCGCACACCGCGTTCCCGCAGCGCGTCCTCAAGGCCATCGCGCACGTCATGATCAAAGCCGCGCAGGATCTTATCCCGGCGATAGACCAGCGTGGTGTCGACTCCCAGGCCGGAAAAGATCGTCGCAAACTCCACAGCGATATAGCCGCCCCCTTCGATCAAAATCGTTCTGGGCAGCTTTTCGAGATGGAAGGCTTCATTCGATGTGATGCCCAGGTCGCTGCCTTCGATGTGGGGCTTGAACGGAGCACCGCCGGTGGCGATCAGAATCCGCTCGGCCTCCAGCTCCTCGCCGGTCGATAGCTTAACCGAATTCGGGCCAGTCACATTGGCGCGAGCCTTGAAGGCTTTCACGCCAGAACCATCAAGCAGCGTCTCATAGATTTTTTCGAGCCTGCCGATTTCCTTGTCCTTGTTGGCCAGAAGGGTCGGCCAGTCGAACGAGGCATCGACGGTCCAGCCAAAGCTCGGGGCCACGTCGAAAAGATCGCCGAAGCGGGATGCGTAAACAAAAAGCTTTTTTGGAACACAGCCACGGATGACGCAGGTGCCGCCGTAGCGGTATTCCTCGACGATTGCGACCTTGGCTCCCAGCTGCGCGGAAACCCGCGCCGCGCGCACGCCTCCCGAGCCCCCACCGATAACGACCAAATCAAACTTCTCGCTCATGGGGACCCCGCGCCGCTGCTGTGTTTCGAGGAAACGATATAGGCGTCCGTAGCGTACAAAAAAACCCCCGTCCTGTTGGACGGGGGCTAAACCAACCGTGAAGAGCCAGACCTTATTGCGGCGCAGCTTCCTCTTCTTCGGGGGCGGGCGCTTCGACCTCGGGGGCATTGTATCCCTGGTTGCGCAGTTCAGTGCGCACACGCGAGAGGAACTCGTTGCCCGTGTTGCGGCTCCACACACCCAGTGCCAGTTGAAGATCCTCGTTGATGCCCGCATTCTGGCTCAGCAGCTTCTGGCCGACCGGCGTTTCATAAAAGCTCACAATCTCTTCGAGCTCTTCGAGCGAAAAGCGGATGGCATAGATGCGCGCGAACTGATTGTAGAGCGGATCGCGATTGACGAGATAGCCGTCATACACTGTCTGCAGCGCATTGATCAGCGGATCACGCAATGACGGGTCTTCCTGAATCATCAGGCGCATGACCCGCAAGCCCATCTCGACGAGGGTGCGTTCATAGAGCTGCGCGGAATCGGTCATGTCCACATATTCGCGCGCCTTTGCGAGATGCTCGGGTGAAATTTCCTGTTGCGCATGGGCAGGAGCTGCCGCCACCAGTGCGGTGCCGGACAGAATAAGCGCCGCAGCGAGCCGGCGCAGAGTGGGCAGGAAAGTCATTGTGCGTACGGTCCCTTACGAAAACGGGTTATGATTTCACATGCTCGGAGAGCTTGATCGTCCCCCCGGGCGTAGCAAGATAGGCGTCGGAACACAAATCGATGAACAGCCCGTGCTGGACGACACCGGGAATTTCGAGCAGTGCCAAAGAGAGAGCTTTTGCGTCCGAAATACGGCCAAAAGATGCGTCCACGATATAGTGGCCACCATCGGTCACAAAGGTCTCACCGTCGGCTCTTTTCCGCAATGCCTTTCCACCCTGAGCGCCGAACCGGGCCATCACGCCAGCGATCGCCCTTTCGGTTGCGGCAAGGCCGAAAAGATTGACCTCGATCGGCAGGGCGTATGCGCCCAGCGTATCGACGAGCTTGGTTTCATCGGCAATCACGATCATGCGCGCCGAGGCCGCTGCCACGATCTTTTCGCGCAGCAACGCTCCGCCACCGCCCTTGATGAGCTGGAAGTTCCGGTCGATCTCGTCGGCGCCATCAATCGTAACATCAAGACGGTCGATATCGTCGAGCGTGGTCAGAGCAATGTCGAGTCCGCGCGCCTGCGCCGCAGTCACCTCCGATGTCGGCACGCAGATGCACTCAAATCCCTTTGCCACTTCCGCGCCGAGCAGATCGACAAAATGTTTGGCCGTCGAGCCCGTGCCGAGCCCGATCCGCATGCCCGAACGGATTTCGGACATGGCCGCCTGGGCCGCCTTGCGCTTGAGGTCTTCACTCACGTTCTGAAATCTCCCGGTTTTGCCTCTAGAACGGCAGTTCGCGGCGCCTGTCAACGCTACCAAGGTCGATGCAGGTCGTATCGGATGCGAAACTCGGGTTTTCGCTCCATGCAATAGGGCCTATATTCTTGCGATGACCAATCACGTACCCCAGCGCCCGCTCGTCGACAGTTTTGGCAGACACGTCACCTATCTCAGGGTTTCGGTGACCGACCGCTGCGATTTTCGCTGCACCTATTGCATGGGCGAAGACATGGTTTTCCTGCCCAAGAGCGAGGTGCTCAGCTTCGAGGAAATCCAGGAGGTTATCGGCGCATTTGTCAGACGCGGTGTTCGCAAGGTCCGACTGACGGGCGGAGAGCCGTTGGTTCGCCGTGACATTATCAAACTCATCGAAGCGCTTTCGGAAAGCCATCTGGCGCAAGGCGAGCTCGAGGAGTTGACACTAACCACCAATGGCAGCCAGCTCGCACAGCATGCCGGGCGCCTGGCGGAGTTGGGCATTCGCCGGGTCAATGTCTCGCTCGATACGCTTGATGGCGAAAAGTTTGCGGCGATAACCCGGCGCGGACGCTTGCCACAGGTTCTTGACGGCATCTATGCGGCGCGTGATGCGGGCCTGTCGGTCAAGCTCAACATGGTGGCGATCAAGAGCGTCAACGAAGACGAGATCCTGCCCATGCTCGAGTGGGCCCATTCCGAAGGGTTCGAATTGACCCTGATCGAAGAAATGCCGCTCGGCGATGTTGCCTTCGAGCGTGCCGACACTCACCTGTCGCTGCGCACGGTTCGCGACCGGCTTGCCGAGCGCTTCACGCTCACGCCCATTGCCAAGCGCACCGGCGGGCCGGCCCGCTACGTGCGGGTGGAGCAGACCGGCGGCACCATAGGGTTCATTACTCCGCTGAGCCACAATTTCTGCGAAAGCTGCAATCGGGTGCGTCTGACCTGCACCGGGCAACTTTACATGTGCCTTGGACAGGACGATCGGGTCGATCTGCGCGCGGCGTTGCGCGAGGGCGGCCCGGACGGGCTCGATGCCGCGCTTGATCGCGCGATGATCCTCAAGCCCAAAGGCCATGACTTCGTGATCGAGCGCCGCTCTGCCCCGGCCGTCGGCCGGCACATGTCCGTGACGGGCGGCTAGTCCCCCACGACCGCGAACTCGAGCGGCAGGGCCGTCGTATATTTGATCTGCTCCATGGCAAAAGACGAGCTGACGTCGGACAGCGCGATTTTGGAGATCAGCTTTTTATAAAAGATGTCATAGGCCTGAATGGACGGTACGACCACGCGCAGCAGATAATCGACGTCCCCGCTCATGCGGTAGAACTCGACGACTTCGGTAAAATCCTCGACGACGGCGGCAAACTTGCGCAACCACGCATCGTTGTGCTCGTTTGTCTTGACGGCCACAAACACTGTTACGCCCGCGTTGACCTTTTCGGGATCGAGCACGGCGACGCGGCGCTTGATGACCCCTTCTTCCTCCATTTTCTGGATGCGGCGCCAGCATGGTGTGGTGGACAAACCGACCTTTCGGCCGATTTCCGCCACTGGCATCGTGGCATCCTTTTGCAAAAGCTGGAGAATTTTGCGGTCGAGTTTGTCGAGCGCCATGAAAGCCCCTGAAATAGTATTCTTATAATCAACGAAAATTTCCAGCATTCTGGAAAATCGTCCGCCTCAGCGCGACATTTGACGTGCCGGCATTGCCCATGTCAAGGCAAACAACCCCCGGGGCTCAGCCATCGGCCCGTCCGTCCTCATACCCTCGAACCGGCCAGTCAGCGGGGCTCCGGTCAACTATGGTGAAAATTGCGTCTAACTGGGTGGTGCAGTTCAACGTCCTGTTAACCACGCGTGGCTTAGCGTTGAGTCTAGCGTACAGGTTAGTCCGTTTTATGCTGACCTGATGAGTAGTTGAGTAGCGTAACGAGAGTTCGATGGCGTCCAGCCAGCCTAACCGTGCAACCGAAGCGCCGCGTCGGGGAGAATCGCGCCGTACGGTTCAGCGTGCCGTCCTCGATGCACGCCAGAAGTTGACCTCAAGTTCAGGCACGCGGGCCACTTTCGATTATGAACTGCTGGCCGAATATGCCAACGCCCGGCTAACGAGCCTCCTTCCCACACTGGTGCTGTTGAGCATCCTCTCGCTCGCTGCAATCTTGTGGATCGATCCGATTATCGCTGCGCTCTGGGCCAGCGTCGTCGGCGTTGCCAATCTCGGTATCGCCATGATCTGCCGGCGGTTCCGAAAGCAAAGCTCGTCCAAATTCAATCCCCGCCGTTGGACGCAGACCTTCATCATCGCCGAAACGATCACCGGTCTGTCCTGGGCCACGCTGCCGGTCCTCACCATCAGCGGCGGCGGGCAGGATATCCAGATCATCATCTTTGCCATGCTGCTGGTCGGAGTCGCTGCAAACGCCGTTGCAACGCGCACCCTGCCCAGCGCCACCCTGGTGACCACGTTCCCCGGAACCGTGAGTGTGGCCGCCATGCTCATCTGGAGCGGCGGCACGCTCAATTATGCGATGTCGGTTGTTGCCATCGGGGCGTTCTTCTTTTTTCTGTTTCTCACCCGCCAGCTCTACAAGTCCGAAATCGGCAATCTTGAACATCAATGGGAAAAAGATGCTCTGATCCTCGAGCTTGAGGAAGCGCGCACGATGTCGGATGAAGCCCGTCGGCATGCCGAGCAGGCCAATATTGCCAAGTCGCGCTTCCTTGCCACCATGAGCCACGAGTTGCGCACGCCGCTCAATGCCATCATCGGATTTTCCGAGGTGCTGAAATCGGAACTGCTGGGAGCTCACGCAGTTCCCCAATACAAGGAGTATGCTGGCGATATTCACGCCAGCGGGCAGCATCTTTTGACCCTCATCAACGAATTGCTCGACCTGTCGCGGATTGAAGCGGGGAAATACGAGCTCAACGAAGAGGGCATCTCGCTTGCCGATATTTCCGACGATTGCCGCCGCATGCTCGAAATCCGGGCCCGTTCCAAGAATGTCGATCTTCAGTTCGAGGCTGGCGATTCGCTACCTAAGATCTGGGGCGACGAGCGCGCCGTGCGTCAGGTGGTCCTCAACCTTCTCTCGAACGCCATCAAGTTCACTCCACAATCGGGTAAGATCGTTCTGACCGTGGGGCGGTCGACAGATGGCGGGCAATTCATCTCCGTGGTCGACAACGGCCCCGGAATTCCCGAAGAGGAAATCGAAACCGTCTTGTCGTCTTTCGGTCAGGGATCGCTGGCGCAAAAGACCGCCGAGCAAGGGGCCGGCCTCGGTTTGCCCATCGTCCAGAAGATCATGGACCTTCATCAGGGACGGTTCGATCTGTTCTCCAAGCTGCGCTTCGGCACCGAAGTGATCGCCACCTTCCCCCGAGCCCGCGTCATGGAAGGCATCGCGCCTGTGGTCGAGCAGCGCAACAGGCTTGAGATCTACTCGGAAGCTTCCTAGAGCGCGTCTTGATCTGATTGAATCGGTTTGGGATTCCCAAATCGATTTTG
>NZ_CAXAXY010000053.1:0-21138 GCF_963972885.1 uncultured Pelagibacterium sp.
CGAGCACCGTCAGGATGCCCGCCGCCGTCGTGATCTGGATGGCCGAGCGTTCCTTCTTGCCCACGAACCCCGAGAGCACAGTGCGCTCGAAAATCTCGTGCGCCGGCTTACCGTCCTTGGTGCCGGTCACATCGACCCGGATCACCACCATGTCCTGCCGGGTCGTGGTCAGCGCATGCCGGAAAATGTCCAGCGCCAGGTCGCGCCGGTCCTTAAGGTTCAGATCGTTGAGCAGCAGCTTCATGATCCGCGCATGGCCGGGATAGCGGATGGTGCGATAGTTGAGGCTTTTGACCTTGCCCAAGAGCTTTTCCGGGGTCGAGCCCAGCCCGCCCGACGTGTTGAACGCTTCGTAAGCCACCCCGTCGATGGTCAAGTCCTCGATATCCTCGAGCGGCGCGATTTCCGCCATCTTCCCATTAACGATCGCCTCGCACGGCTCGCAATATTCGTTGATTACCCCCTCGGGCGACCAGGTCAGCGCGTAATTGAGCACATTGGTGGGAAACTGCGGCAGCGCCCCCACCTTCATCGCCACGCTGTCCAGCGTATCGAACTGTTTGGCCAGACTCATCGCCGCAATGGCGATGAACCCCGGCGCCAGCCCGCATTGGGGGATAAAGGCGGTCTCGGCCTTTGCGGCGATCTCTTTCACCCGCCGCGTCGATTTCACGTCCTCGGTCAGATCGAGATAATGAACCTTTGCCGCCGCCGTCGCTTCGGCGATCCGCGTGGTCAGCGAATAGGGCGCCGCAGACAAAACGGCAAATTTCCCAGAAAGGATTGTTTCCAGTTCTCCCGGCTCGGCCACTTCACACCGCGCCGTCTTCACCTTCGCGTCGATATCGAGCGCGGCCAGCGCTTCGGCCGATCGGTCCACCACCGTCACCGCGAAATCGCCGCTCTGGCTGGCCATGTCCGCGATGGTCGCACCGATCCGTCCGGCGCCGATCACAACGATCTCTTTCATCCCAAAACCCCTCTTGGTCAAAGATCACAAATGTTGTGGCACCGAACGCTCAACTCCATAGCTTTTGGCGCCAATGTTTTTCATGATGACACACAGTTTCGTTGATTTGCAGCCCGCAATCAGACAGAATAACGGCGCGAAAAGCGCAAATAGACGAAAATTTACGCCACAATGACGAAAATTAACGCCGACCGCCAACTGATCGCCCTGCTGCGCGAAAACGCCCGCATGCCGGTTGCCGAAATTGCAAGAAAGCTAGGAATTTCAAGGAGTACGGCCCAGTCGCGCCTCGAAAGGCTCGAGCGCAACGGCACCATTGCCGGCTATGTCGTAAAGCTCTCCTACGACTATCTCGCCGGCCAGATCCGGGCCCATCTGATGGTCACGGTCTCCCCCAAGCTCGCGCCTAAGGTCTTCAGATTCTTAGATGATTTGATAGAAGTCCGCGCTGTCCACTCGGTCTCGGGCAGTTTCGACATGATCGTCATCGTCGAAGCCCCCTCCGTCGCCGAACTCGACTCCGTCATCGACAAAATCGGTGCGCTCGACGGAGTCGAGCGCACCATGTCATCAATCATTCTCTCAACGCGGATCGACCGTTAAGAGCCGGATTTGCCTTGGAATTCCGCCACGGTATCCGCGGCAATCTGCTGCAGAAAAGCGGCGGTTTCACCATCCAGCCGGCCGAAATAATCATACTCCAGCCCCACCGGCGAAGCGTCATAAAGCGTCGCATACGTCGTCGCCGCCGCCAGATAGGTGCCGGCCAGACTGGGGTGGCTATGGTCGAACTCCATATGCAGTTCGAGGTCCGGCCGCTCCTCATAGGCCCTGGCAAACGCCAGCCCCACAGGGATCACCAGCGCGTCCACTTCTGCCCCGACATCGGTATAAAGCGCGGCCAGATTTGCCGTCATTTCCGGGTCGTGGCTGTTGTGCCCTTCGGCATAGGCGTGGCTCATGTAAAGCACTGTTTGTGCACCGCTTTCATCGATCAGCGCATCGGCGGCAACCACCGCGTCCCGGAAGCGTGCACTGCGCGATTCCGAATTGGCCGCCGCGCTGTGGCCTTGCAAAATCACCACATCGAAAGGTTCCTCATACCCGATCGCATCGGGCGTGAGGTAGTGCGCGAAGGGGTGCATGTCGAGCGAACCGCCCGAAATGGTGATCGAGCGATAGGCCAGATCTTCGATCCCCTCGCCTTCGCCAACCATGCGGCTGGTGTGATTGTGCAGACTGTCATTGTAATAGAAATACGAATTGCCAACGAACAGGATTTGCCTGGGGGCATCCAACCCGACATCGGAAGCGCCCGGCTGAGCGGCCATATCCTGGCCGAATGCTGAAGTCGAGGCGAGCAGAACCATGGCTCCAACAAGGGAGCGGGTAGCAATAGTCATTTGATTTTCCTCCATAATCCACACGCCTGTGCACTGAGAGGTCACACAGGGATGGACGTTGATGGCTAGTCCTGCATCGGGACGGCAGCAACCGGCGGACGAAGAAATATCGCGTCTTTTTCGCGCACGACCTGGCCAATGGGTGGAAACGGGAACATTATCCCCGCCTTCGTGTAGCGTGTTACACCCATCTTCGTGATCGGCTATTTGCGGATCTCATAAAGCCGGAAGCGGTTTGCGTTTGGCGCGAATGCCATTAGGAAGTGATTTTCGCCGATTTTGTAGATTTCAGCCACGGCATCGAACTCGCGTTGCTCATCGGTGACCTCGCCCGGGGTCATCGCTGAATAAATCCTCGGACCCTCATAGCCGTAATAGAGGGCGCCGACAAAGAACACGCTTTCGGCGTCAAGCTGAGCCATCAGGCCCCGATGCCGCTGACTGCCCGAGTCCTTATCAAGGACCATGGCCTGACCCTCAGGATAAATCCGGGCGGGAAAATACTGATAGATGAAGGCCCCGTAATCGGTCGCCTGCAGCGAACGCATCCGCCAGGCCCCTTCAAGTTCGCCAATCGAGAATGGCAGATGCTCCGCCTCGACCAGACGTTGAAAGTCCGGAATGGAATCAAGAGTTTCCTGATCCTCGGAGCTGTGTTTGAGCTGGTCGAGCAACCCCTCGAGCCCGGCCGCCCAGCCTTGGGCCAGCGATTGGTCCGCAGGATAGAGCTGGCCGAACAGTGTTTTTGCGTAGTCGCTGGTATCCGGAGCTTGACCAGGCGCGGGAACGCCGAGCATCGCTGCCATCAGAATGGTCACAAGGCGCGTCACTGTCGTCCTCCGATAAGCCCCTGGCCGATTGGGTCGCATCTGGAACAGTGAACGCGCTCTGCGGCACGATTCTGGCAAAGCCCTTTTAGCGCACGATTTTCCGCCCGGTGCCCGCGTCAAAGCAATGCAGATGCGCGTATTGGACAAAGAGCGGCAGCCTGTCGTCATGCTCACCGGGGTGAATGCCCTGTGTACGCAGCACCAGTTCCTTGGCGATCCCCTCCGCATGGGCATAGACCAGACTTTCCGATCCAACCAGCTCGACGGCGTCCACTATGACATCGAGCTTGAGATGGGGCTCGGCCGGCGGCATCAGCGTTATGTCTTCGGGCCGGATGCCGATGGTGCCACACTGGGGTGAAACGAAGTCGGGCAGAGCGCCCGCCACCCGTGCAAGCGCCTGGGTATCGAGTAGGTTCATGCCCGGTGACCCCATGAAGCCGGCGACAAACACGGATTCGGGATTGGTGTAGATGTCGAGCGGCTTGCCGACCTGTTCGATTTTTCCGCCATTCATCACCACCAGCTTGTCGGCCAGCGTCATGGCTTCGAGCTGATCGTGGGTCACATAGACCGACGTTGTGCCCAAGGTGCGCTGCAGCCTGCGAATTTCAACCCGCATTTGCCCACGCAGCTTGGCATCGAGATTGGACAGCGGCTCGTCGAACAAGAATGCCTTGGGCTTGCGCACGATGGCCCGGCCCATGGCCACGCGCTGGCGCTGACCGCCCGAAAGCTGACGCGGCTTTCGGTCGAGAAAGGCCTCGATTTCGAGAATGCGCGCCGCTTCATTGACGCGCTCTTCGATCTCGGCCTTCGGCGTCTTGCGGTTTTTCAGCCCGTATTCGAGATTGCCGCGCACGCTCATATGTGGATAGAGCGCATAGTTCTGGAACACCATGGCGATGTCGCGTTCGGCCGGTTCGAGCTTGTTGACGAGTTTTTCGCCGATCCGAACCTCGCCCGACGTGATGGTTTCCAGCCCGGCCAGCATGCGCAAAAGGGTCGATTTTCCGCAGCCCGAGGGGCCGACGAGAACGACCAGGTCGCCATCCTCGATCGACAGGTCGATGCCTTTGATCGCCTCGACATTGCCGGGATAGATCTTGCGGACGTCGGAGATTTCGATTGTAGCCATTGGTGTTATTTCTCGGTTTCAACCAGGCCCTTGATAAACAGGCGCTGCAAGAGGAGGACGACGAGCACGGGCGGGACCATGGCCAGCATCACGGTCGCCATGACAAGGTTCCAGGCCGGCTCCCGATCGGTATTGGCCATCAGCCGCTTGATACCCATCACGATTGTATAGAACTGCTCCTGGGTCGTGATGAGCAGCGGCCAGAGATATTGCACCCAGCCATAGATGAACATGATCACGAACAGCGCGGCGATGTTGGTGATAGAAACGGGGATCAGGATGTCCTTGAAGAACTTCATCGGACCCGCCCCATCGACGCGTGCAGCCTCCATCAGCTCTTCGGGCACTGTCATGAAGAACTGCCGGAACAGGAACGTGGCGGTCGCCGAGGCGATCAGCGGAAGGGTGAGCCCGGCATAGGAATTGAGCATTCCAAGATTGGCGACGACGGCAAAGGTCGGAATGATGCGCACCTCGACGGGCAGCATCAGCGTAACAAAGATCATCCAGAACGCCAGCATCCGGAAGGGAAAGCGGAAATAGACGATGGCGAACGCCGAGGTGATCGAAATGGCGATCTTGCCCACGGCAATGATCATGGCCATCCAGAACGAATTGCCCAGCATCAGCCACACTGGCGGCGTACCCGCAACCTCGAGACCCGAACCCAGCATCTGCGAATAGGTGGCGCCCATGTTGTCGCCCGGCAGAAGCGGCATCACGCCGCGCACGAAAGCCGAAGGTTCGTGGGTGGAAGCGATGAACGCGACATAGACCGGAAAGGCGACGATCAGAACGCCGACGATCAGGATCAGATGGGTGAGGAAATCGAGCCAGGGCCTGTTTTCAACCATGTCTGAGGCCTTCCTAGTAATTGACCCGACGTTCCACGTAGCGGAACTGGATGAAGGTGAGGATGATCACAATGCCCATCAAAAGAACCGATTGGGCCGATGAAGAGCCGATGTTGAGCCCTGCCACGCCGTCAGTATAGACCTTGTAGACCAGCGTCATCGTTGACTGGCCCGGTCCACCTCCGGTCGTGGCGTCGATCACCCCGAAGGTCTCGAACATCACGTAATTGATGTTGATGATCAGAAGGAAAAACGTCGTCGGAGAGAGCAGCGGAAAAACGATGGTCCAGAACCGTTTGAACGGTCCGGCGCCATCGATTGAAGCGGCTTCGGACAGCGAGGCGGGGATTGATTGCAGTCCGGCGACAAAAAACAGGAAATTATAGGAAATCTGCTTCCACGCGGCGGCGATGGTGATCAGCGTCATCGCTTGTGTGCCGTCGACGCGATGGTTCCAGTCGATGCCAAACCACTCGAGCACATAGGGCAAAAGCCCGATCGTGGGGTTGAACAGGAACCACCAGAGCACGCCTGCCACAACCGGCGCTACCGCATAGGGCCAGACCAGAAGGGTGGTATAGACTTTCGCGGTGCGCAGGATCCTGTCGACGCAGACGGCCAGGAGCAGCGCAAACCCCATCGAAAGCACAGTGACCGAAACGGCAAACACCGCAGTTCGGCCAAGCGCATTGAGATAGCTCGGATCAGAAAGGATGCGGGTGTAATTTTCGAACCAGACGAATGTGGTCCTAAAGCCGAACGGATCTTCGCGCTCGAAGCTCGATTTGACGGCCTGGCTGGCTGGCCAAAGAAAAAAGATTGCAGTGATCACCAGCTGCGGCGCCAAAAGCGCGTAGGGAAGCCAGCGATTGGTGAAGATCGACCGTTTGGTCTGCATTGAGCGCCCCTGGGTAGCGTCTCATCCACCGGTCTTCTTGTGTCGGACCGGTTTGATGGACGAGACCCCGGCCCAATAAGCCGGGGTCCCATTGATGTTTCTCGGATCCGCTTAGGAGTTGGCGGCCTGGAAATCACGCAGGATCTGGTTGCCGCGTTCGACGGCAGAGTCCAGAGCTTCCTGGCCGGTCTTTTCGCCAGCCAGAACCGACTGCAGCTCCTCGTCCATGACCATGCGGAACTGCGGCATGTTGCCAAAGCGCAGGCCCTTGGAGTTTTCGGTCGGGGCGTTGAGGTTGATCTGCTCGATGGCGATATCGGCACCGGGGTTTTCGTCGTAATAGCCCTGTTCCTGGCTCAGCTCGAAAGCAGCCTGGGTGATCGGCAGATAGCCGGTGCCCTGGTGCCATTCGGCCTGAACCTCGGCCGAGGACAGGTAGTCGAGGAAGGCGGCTGTCGCCTGGTACTCGGCTTCGTCATGGCCCGAAAGAACCCACAGGGTCGCGCCACCGATGATCGAGTTCTGCGGAGCGCCTTCGATGTCGTCATAGATCGGCAGCATGCCATAGCCAACTTCGAAATCGGCATTGGCGATAACGCCGGCGCGCGAGGCGGACGAACCCATATAGATGGCGCACTCGCTCGAATAGAAGGCCGGAGCATTGTCCGAACCACCGGCCGGGCCGCCATAAACAAAGATGCCTTCATCCTGCCAACGGGCCAGATCGTCCCAGAAGCGGGCGAGTTCGGGGCTGTTGAAGGTGTATTCGGTATCAAGGCCACCAAAGCCGTTTTCGAGCGAGCCGTAAGGCAGGTTGTGGAGCGCGGAGAAATTTTCCGAGCCGATCCACGTGGCGGTGTAAGTGATCGCCATGCCGCAGCTTGCAGCGCCCGATTCAATGATCTGGCGCGAGAATTCTTCGGCCTGCGCCCAGGTGGAGGGCGCAACTTCGGGATCAAGACCGGCTGCTTCGAACACGTCCTTGTTGTAGTAAAGGATGGGGGTCGAAGAGTTGAACGGCATCGAGAGCATGTTGCCGTTGGTGTCGGTGTAATAGCCGGTAACGACCGGGAGATACACGGACGGGTCGAAGTCGTTGCCGTGTTCTTCCATCAGCTCGTAAACCGGATAGACGGCGCCTTCGGCAGCCATCATGGTGCCGGTGCCGACTTCGTAGATCTGGACGATGGTGGGCTGCTCACCGGCGCGGAAAGCGGCGATCGCGTTGACCATGGTCTCTTCATATTCGCCGCGATACGAGGCGTTTACGACGTAGTCTTCCTGAGAGGCGTTGAAATCCTCGGCGATGGCGGCGACGCGCTCGCCCAGTTCGCCACCCATCGAGTGCCAGAAAGAAATTTCGGTCTGGGCAAACGCCGAGGAGGCGCCGGCCAGAAGCGCTATGCCAGCCGTGGAGCTGACGAGCAATGTCTTGAGCATGATTAGGTCCAAACCCTGATTGATCTGTCGGCACCAAGCCAAATGCGATGCCGTTGCCAGCGCAGACCTAGGCCCAAGCGATAAAACTGGCATGACGGATCGACGACGGTTTTGTGACTGTGGAGAACCCAACGGAACGGGCGGCTCCGCCAGATTGCCCCACGCTGCTGGGCCGCCGGAACAGCGACAATGCGACATCGCTTGCAGCCGCCTGCCGCCGTCAGGTTCGAGTGAACGCGGCGAACACTTCGGTGTGTGTTGAAAAAGCGAACTGGTCGACCGGCGTTACCTTGCCGATGCGATAACCACCAGCGATCAGAATTGCAGCATCCCGGGCAAAGCTCTGAGGGTCGCAACTGACATAGGCTATGGTTTTGACTTTCGATTGCGTCAGTTCTTTCACCTGGGCTTGCGCCCCGGCGCGGGGCGGATCGAGTACGACAGCGTCGAAGCGGTTGAGTTCGAAAACGCCGAGCGGTTCGCGAAACAGGTCGCGGCGTTCTGCAGTTATGGGTTTGAGCCCTTTGGTCTTGCGCTTTGCTGTATCGAGCGCGCCGATCGCTGCGGCATCGGAATCGGCGGCAAACACCGGGGCTATTGCCGCGAGCCGCAGGGCAAAGGGACCGATGCCGCAAAAAAGATCTGCGACCTGCTTGGCGCCCTCGACCGCCTCGATAACCAGCGACGCGAGAACATCTTCGGCATCCGCCGTTGCTTGCAAAAAACTCGATACGGGCAGGGCCACACTCGATTGGCCCATCGCCATCGTGGGCGCACGCAAAAGGATCAAAGGTTCACCGTTGAGGGAGAGCCGGGCAAGGTCGAACTTTTGAGCGATCGCCGACAGCCTTGCGCTGGGCTTGGCGTTCTTGGCGCGGATGGAGACATCGAGTCCCATGTCGCTGGCGGTAAAGCTGATGTCACATGGTCCCGCCACCGCGGCAATGGCGCGCGCGATTTCCGGCGCGCGGACCAGGGCGGGCACGAGAATGGGGCAGATATCGAGATCGTGGATCGCATGGCTGCGCAGCGCCATGAACCCGGCCTCCGATTTCGTGGCATGTAACGTGGCCCGGCGACGGCCCGCACCATGAGCGACGATCGGGTCTGCCACATCGGCTTGAACCGCGGCGCGTGACAGGGCATCGACGACGAGGCCACGCTTGAACTGCCGATAGGCCCCCGCTTCGAGATGCTGTAGCTGGCACCCCCCGCATGCACCAAAATGGGGGCAGAAGGGTTCTCCCCGCGCGGGACTGGGGTCGATGATATCGACAAGGCGGCCGCGATTGCCGTCAATCTGGGCAGTGACAGTTTCCCCTTCCAGCGTCAGGGCGACAAAGACCGGTTTACCATCGAGCGTGGCAACGCCCTCGCCCCGATGGCCGAGACGGTCGATGGCCAGGGTTTCGATACGGGTCATCGTGCTCCGGCTTCGACATCCGCTGCGATACGGTTTTCCACAGCCAGGCGTTCGGGAATGGATGGCTGGGCGCCTGGCGTCAGGCACGCCAGACCGGCCGCAACCGAAGCCCGCTTCATTGCCGGGGACAGCTCGGTTCCTTCCGCCAGGCCGGCAGCCAGATAGCCTACGAACGTATCGCCGGCACCGACGGTATCGACCGGTTTGATCTTGAGCGATGGAACAGTGGTGACCGCCCCTTCAGCCACCGCAACGGCGCCGCGCGAACCGAGCGTTGCCACGACAGTATTACCAAATTTTTCCGAGAGCCAGACAACGGCTTCGGTCTCGTCAAGCTTGGGAGCGTCCAGCATTTTGAGCACCCCGGCCAATTCGGTCTCATTGACTACGAGGACGTCGACATTGTCCAGAAGTGCCAGATCAAAGTCCATGAACGGCGCAAGATTGAGAACGACTTTGGCGCCATTTTCGCGAGCCAGCGCTGCGGCGCCCAGCACCCCCTCCATCGGTGTTTCCAACTGCAGCAGGAGATAGTCTCCATCCACAATGCCGGCGTGCTCGAGCGCCGCTGCCGTCAGTCGCGAATTGGCGCCGGGCAACACGGTAATCATGTTCTCCCCCGCGTCATCGACGATGATAAGGGCAGTCCCCGTGTGCCGGTCCATCCGACGCACTCCTGACAGATCGATCTCGGCCTCGCTCAGAAGGGCAAGGGCGCGTGTCGCAAAATCATCACCTCCGACGCACCCGACCATTTTGACCTCCGCGCCAGCCCGGCTCGCGGCAAGTGCCTGATTGCCACCTTTCCCGCCGGGCGAAAATTCGAGGCTGGTGCCCAGCACGGTTTCGCCTGGCCGCATCAGGGTGGGTGCGTGACCAATCAGATCGATATTGATGGAGCCGAACACAACGATCACGGCATTTGTCCTCCCGATATGTTTTTCTTCTTGTGCCAGAGGAAAAGCATTCAACTCAAATGATTTTCCTTGCGGCACGGCAGAGATTGCCGTCGGCCGATGGCCGGGCACCGGATCTAAGCAGGTTCACCTACCGGCCACCTCAAGAAAACGTCATGCGCAAGATCGTCCTATGACACCGAACAAAGGCGGTTCATTCGAATTGGCTGGGGGTGCACCATGGGTCAAGGCGCCGATGTTGGCGCGACTTTGCGCGGCTATCGCGCCCGGTTTTCCATCAAACAGGACGCCTTGGCTCGCGCTCTGGGCGTAAGCCAGGGTCAGCTCTCGCGTTGGGAAAGCGGGCGGGAGAGGCCAGGGGCCCGCAATCGCGATATCATTGATGCTTTGATCCATGGTCGGGCCGATCCCCTGCTCGCAGGATTGATCCATTACGTCCGGGGCGCCCGCGCGCCATTGGCGCTCTTCGACGCCCGGCTGGCCATCGTCGCCGCCAGCCCGACCCTGACCGGCATGGGCGCTCCGCTTGCGCGTTTGGCTGGCTGTTCGATCCGGATATCAACCCCGCACTGGATACATTGCAAAAACGCTTTGTTGCCATGTCGAAATCGGGGAAGGTTCTTGTGCTCGAAGTCCCGTTTTCCCATGAGGCTCTGCCGTGGGCCTGCTACGGTCGGTTGACTGTCAGTCGTATCGGTTCCGATATCACCGCCATTGCTGAAATGGTCTTCACGCCGGATGAAAGACAGACGGTGCGTCAGGTTTCCCTGCGAGCTGCGCCAGGTCCGGCGCGTTAGCTGGAAAGAGCTCGCTGCCAAGGGGACTGGCCCAACAATCCACCTGCGCGCATCCGTTCAGCCTCTGTTCAGCGCACGGAACCCACAAGGTTGGCCATTCATTTATTGCTCGAAAGATCAGAAAGACTTTAGCCATGAGATCCGTCGCAAAACCCATCGGCCTTTCGGCGCTCGCAGCGATCACGATGGCCGGCTCGGCCTTTGCGGATACGCTGACCATCACCGGCGACATCGCGTATCGTGAACGCATGGCGCTGCCTTTAAATGCGGTAGCCACGGTGTCGCTCATCGACGTGTCACTGGCCGATGCGCCATCCACAACAATAGCCGAAGACGTCATTGACCCCGCCGGCCAGGTCCCGATCGGCTTTGTCATCGATTTTGACCCCGATGCTATCGCCGAGGGCCATTCCTACGCTATCGCGGCGCGGATAGAAGTCGATGGCGAACTCTGGTTCATCAATGATACCACCATTCCGGTCGAGCCGCTGACCCGGACCGAACTGGTGTCAGTGCCGCTGGTCAATGCGCGTGGCACCGAGCCTGCGCCTCAAACCGGTGATGGGAAAAAAGCCGGTGCGGACCTCCCCGCCGATCTGGCCGGTACAGGCTGGGTGTTGACCACGCTCGGTGCCTCTCCCTCGGCCAAGGGCGTGGAAACGACGCTCGTTTTCGGAGAAACCGATCCGTCTTTGGGCGGCATTGGTGGTTGCAATACTTACGGCGGGTCCGTCACCGTCCAAGACGATGGGAACCTCTCGATTTCAGATATCTTTTCAACGATGATGGCTTGCGAAGAACCCGAAATGGATCAGGAACACGCCTTCTTTGACGCTTTGGGCGCGACATCGAACTACAGCATCAACGATGAGACGCTCACGCTCCTCGATGGAGAGGGAAATACTGTCGCAACGCTTGCGCCGCACGCCTCAGAATAGGCCTTCCTTGTGGGTCTCGGGGTCCATCAGTGCGTGGACCCTGTCGGCCCCCAACCTGGCGAGCTTTAAAAGCATGGCCTTGCGCCGCGCCCCGGGGAGAGGATCGTGCTGTGCGTGGCGCAGGATGTCCCCCCAATGGCCATCAGCCACCATCAGCCCTTCTTCTGCGGGAAAGATTTCCGCATCGAGCTCCGGCGGCTTGCAGAAAAAGAACCGGTCGCAGAAATCCTTGTAGTTTGGCCATTTGGTATCGACCTTATAGTCCATAAGGCTCGATTTGATTTCCACGATCCAGATTTCGCCCTTTCCACCAAGAGCGATCACGTCGGCGCGCCGTCCGTTGGAAAGCGGCACCTCGGCAAAGCACGTCATGTCATGAACCGAGCGTAGAAAGCGCATCACACCCCGCTGCACGCGCAGCGCGGTGGGTGACTGACGCCCGTCGACAATTTGCGGTTCGGTACCGGATTCGGTTTGGCTCATGTTCCCATTTTATTCTTTCTGAGCGGGAGTGGCCAGACACTCGGTGTTTCATAAATGAAATGAACATTGCGAACACATCCGTAGCGCCCGCGGGGCATCTGGGCGCACAGTCGACCTACTCGGCGAATTCCTTTCGCCCTCCGCCATCCATCTTTCAAATGAAGGAAAAGGCGCGCGGCGCGCGCCTGAAAGGCTGCTCCATGTTCCGATCTTTCTCCTTGATGCTGCGCGATTGGGTCGCTTTCCACCAGACCTATGGCGCGCTGAGACGGCTCGATTCCCATCTGAGGCGCGATCTCGGGCTAGCCGACGCGGATCTGCGGCGCATCAGCCGTAAGGTCATGCACGAAAATGGCCCCATCAGCCTGCTTGCGCTGCGTGAGGAAGATGAAGACTCGCAACCGGACGTCAGGGGCCCTGCTGCCCCTAAAGCGCAATTTGCGTGCGGGCCAGCCCGCCGTGACGCTCAAGAAACGCAACGATTTCATCGACCCCCTTACCCCGCTTGAGGTCGGTGAACACGTGGGGCTGGCCGTTGCGCATCCGGAGGGCATCGGCCTCCATCACGCCCAGATCCACTTCGACATAAGGGGCCAGATCGGCCTTGTTGATGACCAGCATGTCCGAGCGCGTAATGCCCGGTCCGCCCTTGCGCGGGATTTCCTCTCCCTGGCAGACCGAGATGACATAGAGCGTGATGTCGGCGAGGTCGGGAGAAAATGTGGCTGCCAGATTGTCGCCGCCCGATTCGATAAAGACGATATCGAGGTCGGGGATGCGCCCATTGAGCTCGGCGATGGCCCGCAGATTGATCGAGGCATCTTCGCGGATCGCCGTATGCGGGCAGCCGCCGGTTTCGATCCCCAGGATCCGCTCTTCGGGGAGGGCCTGCAGGCGCGCCAGCATCATGGCGTCTTCCTTGGTGTAGATGTCGTTGGTGACCACCCCCACCGAATAATCCTCGCGCAGCGCCTTGCAGAGTTTTTCGGTGAGCGTGGTCTTGCCCGATCCCACCGGTCCCCCGATCCCGATACGGAGCGGGCCGTTTCTTGAACTCATGATCGAAAAATCCTTACCCTGAGGTCTTCATGCTTCTGGCTTGCAATATCGGTGCCATAGGACAAGCCCGAAATGTCGGTCAATTGGGCCGAGAGCGCCTCTGTGCTCAGCTGCGCGATTTTTGCTTCCAGGCCCGCCTGAACGGCAAGGCCCGCCGTTTGCCCCAGTGGAATGAGCCGGACACCGACCGAAATCTGTTGCGCCACCGCGCTGTTGGCAAAACCAGCGATTGCCGCTCCCGGTGAAACGCGGTGCAGGCCAGCAGTTGCGCCAAATGCAATCGGCAGGGCCATGGGTCGCTCGAAAACGGCGCTGAGCTCTTTTGGTGTGGACGTTGGCCATGCGGAAGCCGCGTCGAGAAAAGATTGCGCCTGTTCGCGTGTTTCCTTGTCACGCTCGGCCGATATTTGCAGGGCGAGACACAGTTGATTGGCCTCGGCAAGCGCCGTCCAGTCGCATGTGGTCACCGCGCGGGCAGCGATGGCGAGAAAATAGGCATCGGTGCGCAGGCTGCCGCGATGCAACTGACCGCCGATCCAATCGGAAAGTTGACCGCCATCGCCGACGCGCCCATCGGCAACGGCCGTTTCAAGGCCCTGGCTATAGGCAAACCCGCCGATGGGAAACGCCGGTGAGAGCCAGGAAAACAGCCGGATCAGCGCGGTCTGCTCATCCATGGTGATGATGCGCGTTCCCGTTCTCATGGCCCCAATAGGCACCGCGCAGCGGCGAAAACGGCGCGTTGATCTCCGCGACTTTTGCCCCCAGCCCTTCCAGCATGTCCTTGATGACGTGGTCGCGTCCGATCAGAAGTCGTTGGGGTACGCCGGATTTCGCTTCAATCTGGCAGGGCAGGTGCCGGTTGCCGATATGCCAGCACAATTGGGAAAGGTGGGTCGTGCTGTTGCCGGTGATCGCATAGAGCGGTTCTTTGGCCGCGACGATTTCGGCGAAACGCCCGTCCTCGAGCTTCAATGCATCGCCGGTTTCCAGCGCCACGGTTTGGGGCAGGTCGACAAGAACATCGAGCCCGTTATCGAGTGTCACCAGCTTACGGCGCAGCGCACGCTGGTCGTGCGCCAGCTCAACGCGCCCGGCAAGAGCCCCTTGCCATTTGCCTTTCGTTTCAACGCCTGTCGCGCGCATGCCATCCTCTTTGCAAGCCTTTTTCGGTCATGGCATCCGATGCAAGAAACACGCCAGAGATCACGGAATGTCCTGAGCCGCGTGACAGGTCACCGGTTCGGCCTCGGCCTCCTCGGTGCCCTCCATGATGTCGGTGAACATTGCCTCATTGCCGCGCGACCACCATTCGTATTGCCCTGAAACATAACGCGCACCCGAGGCGGAGATGACGTTGACGAAAATCATGTCCTCGCCCTCGATCGGCACAATGGCAAGAAAGGTCGGATGGGCATTGATGTATTGCACACTCATCGGTTCATCGATCCCGTCGCACTGATAGGTCATCACATCGCGTTGCGCGTTGCCCTCGAATTCGAGAACGAACTGCATTGAGGTTTCCACGGCACTGGCGGGCAACGCGGCAAGAGCCAGACAAGCGGCGAATACAAAGGACTTCATGGGCGGCCTCCTCTAAGATCTAGCGGATCAAACCTAACATCGGATTCCGGGCAGCACCATGACCGGTCCGGTCACACTATGGCAAAGACCAGCCCATAGACGATGGCTCCACCAAGCGTTGCCAGCGAAACATCGCGACACCAGAAATAGATGGCAATCACCGCCCCCGAGCCCCCAACGAGCGGTGCAATGGCGTGCAGATCGGGCGAGAGCATGGGTAGGATCGCGCCGACATAAAGCGCAGCGATAGCCGCCGGTCCGGTTGCCGACAAGAACCGGCTCAGTGGCGCATCGGGATCACCCGTGCCACGCATGAACCGCGTCGGCAAAAAACGCAGCATCCAGGTCCCCAGCCCGACCAGCAATGTGATGATCAAAAACTCGGTGTTCATGTCCGTCTCCGGATCACAAGACTCGACAAGGCGCCAAAGATCATCCCACCCAATATTCCGACGGTGGGTGAAATCAGGACAATCAGCGGAAGCGTGACGCACGCGGTAACGATCACCACGGGGATGTGCTCTTTGGTGAGAAGCGAAAGCACCATGGCCAGAAACAGCGCCGGCATCAGAAAGCCCATGGCTGCATCGACCGCTGGCCAGGCCGCAAGCGATGTGCCCAGCAGGGCTCCGATCGCTGTCCCGGTCACCCAGGAAAGATAGGGGCCCGCGGCGATGCCGAACATGAAGCGCGGCGAAAAGTGATCCTTTGTTCGATTGAGCGCAATAATTGCCGACCCGAACGCGCCGTCGGAAAGGAAAAAGCTCCACGCCCAGGCATGACGCCGGGTTGCTCGGTCCCGAGCCGCTTCAAGGATGGCCGGACCGTAAAAGACATGCCGCAGATTGGTGGCGATGATCGAAAGTGCGGTGATCAGGATCGGCGCGCCCGCACCGACAAGCGCCAGAACCAGAAACTGGCTCGCCCCCGCATAGACGATCGCCGAGAGCATGATGGCCTCGAGCGCAGAAAACCCAGCCTTGATCGCGGCGATGCCGAACGCAATGCCGACCAGCACATAACCGATGGCTATGGGCGTTGACGCGCGGGCGCCGGAGCGGAAGCTGGCAAGGGGAGAGGACATCAGAAAGTCATAGACGATGGACAGTGCCACCCTCTATAGGACCGATCCTGTTGGAAGGCCAGATGCCTTCCGACGCGCCCTAGAACAGGAAATACCTCTGTGCCATGGGCAAGACATCGGCGGGTTCGCAGGTCAGCAATTCCCCATCGGCCCGCACTTCGTAGGTTTCCGGATCGACGGTGACGTCAGGCGTGGCGCTATTATGGATCATGGCCGATTTGCCGATACCGCCGCGAGTGTTGTCCACCGCCAGCATGGACTTGTTGACGCCCAGATCGTCCTTGAGCCCGCTATCGAGCGCCGCCTTTGAAACAAAAGTCACTGACGTGTTTGCGGTAGCTTTGCCGTATGCGCCGAACATAGGGCGGTAGTGCATGGGCTGCGGCGTCGGAATCGAGGCGTTGGGGTCGCCCATCGGCGCGGTGGCGATCATTCCGCCCATAAGCACCAGTTCGGGCTTAACGCCGAAAAAAGCCGGGCTCCAAACCACCAGATCGGCGCGTTTACTCACTTCGATAGACCCGATATGGGTCGAAATGCCGTGAGCGATGGCCGGGTTGATCGTGTATTTGGCAATGTATCGCTTGACCCGGAAATTATCGTTATCCTCGTTCTCCTCGGGCAGGGGGCCGCGCTGGCGCTTCATCTTGTCGGCGGTCTGCCAGGTGCGGATGATCACTTCGCCCACCCGGCCCATGGCCTGGCTGTCCGAGGCAATGATCGAAAACGCGCCGATATCGTGAAGGATGTCCTCGGCGGCGATGGTTTCCTTGCGGATGCGGCTTTCTGCAAACGCCACGTCTTCGGCAATGGAAGGGTCGAGATGGTGGCAGACCATGAGCATGTCGAGGTGCTCGGCCAGCGTGTTGCGCGTATAGGGGCGCGTCGGATTGGTCGATGAAGGGATGACGTTTTCCAGCCCACACACCTTGATGATGTCGGGGGCGTGTCCGCCGCCGGCGCCCTCGGTGTGGAAGGCGTGGATGGTGCGTCCCTTGAAGGCGTTTATCGTGTCTTCGACAAAGCCCGATTCGTTGAGCGTGTCGGTGTGGATCATCACCTGCACGTCATAGGCATCGGCCACCGATAGGCAGTTGTCGATGGCGGCAGGCGTCGTCCCCCAGTCTTCATGCAGCTTGAGAGCGGCCGCGCCACCCATGATCATTTCCACCAGTGCCTCGGGCTTTGAGGCATTGCCTTTTCCGGCCAGCGCGATGTTCATGGGAAATGCATCAAGCGATTGGATCATCCGGCCCAGATGCCAGGCGCCGGGCGTGCATGTCGTGGCCATGGTTCCATGCGCAGGGCCGGTGCCGCCACCCAGCATGGTTGTCACCCCCGAGGTCAACGCTTCCTCGATCTGCTGGGGACAGACAAAATGGATGTGGGAGTCGAACCCGCCGGCGGTTACGATCTTGCCTTCTGCGGCAATGGCTTCGGTGCCCGGCCCCACGATGATGTTGACCCCCGGTTGGGTATCTGGATTGCCCGCCTTGCCGATCGCGGCGATCATACCGTCCTTGAGCCCGATATCGGCCTTGTAGATTCCCGTGTGATCGACGATCAGCGCGTTGGTGATCACCGTATCGACGGCGCCTGCGGCACGAGTAACCTGTGATTGCCCCATGCCGTCACGGATCACCTTGCCGCCGCCAAACTTTATTTCCTCGCCATAGAGCGTGAAGTCCTTTTCCACCTCGATGAACAGCTCGGTATCGGCCAGCCGCACCTTGTCGCCGGTCGTTGGGCCATACATGTCGGCGTAGAGCGCGCGGGAAATTCTGGCAGCCATTATCTGCTCCTCGTCAAAGGTAAAGTTCAGCCTCTTGGTCAGGCGTGGTCCAATTTGAATGCGTCCGATTGCCTCTAAACAAAATGCAACCGCCAGCCCGTTTGCTCGTTTGTAGGCTCCAGAGGGGCGGTAAAACCGAACTCAAACGGAGAATGAAAATGAATAAGCTCTCTGCTCTTGCTCTTGGCACGGCTCTGACTCTGTCGATGCCGCTTGCAGCCATGGCCCAGGACGCTGACGCTGGTGTCACCCTTGACGGTGGCGTCCAGACCGAACTGGGTGGCGAAGACGCTAACGCCGATGTTGGAGCCGATGCCGGCGTTGATGTTGGCGTGGACGCCGGCATGCCTGCTGAAGGCGCCGGTGAAACAAGCGTTGGCGTGGATGCCGATGCTTCGGCTGGTGCTTACACCTACGCCGATCTCGACGATGCGATCCATGGCGCCGGCACTGCCGACTTCTCGGCTGTGACTGCGGATACCGATATCGAAATCGTTGAAATCTCCTCGCTCGGCGAGGACGGTGAATTTACCGCCGACGCTTTCGCGGAGTCGCGTGCCGACTTCGAGGCCGATATCGACCTTCTGCAGTCCAATATCTCGGGTAATGCCGACATCACGGCTGCTCTCGAAGCCGAAGGCTATACCGAAAGCGAAGTTCTCGCCGTCTGGACCCAGGCCGATGGTTCGCTGACGGTCTTTGTCGACAGCCAGAGTTCGGCTGAAGCCGAAGCGGCTGAAGACGCCGGACTTGCCGACGATGCCATGGAATCTGACATGAGCGTTGAAGGGGAGGCCGAAGCGGATGCCTCTGTCGAAGGTGAAGCGGCGCAATAAGCGTCGACTTGAAAATGTTAGGGGGCGGGGTGCCAAGGCACCTCGCCTCTTTTTTTGCCCGCAATGGAAAATGCCGGCCGCAGTCATATCATCTGTCCAGCGAACCCATGACCATCTGGCGAAATCCGAAGATCCGGCGGTCGCCGTCCAGCGCGACAAGGGTCACCTCACGGGTTTGACCCGGCTCGAACCGCACGGCCGTACCGGCCGCAATATCGAGCCGCATGCCGCGTGTGCGCTCTCTTTCGAAGGCCAGCCCGGCGTTGGTTTCAAAAAAATGGTAGTGGCTACCCACCTGGATGGGCCGGTCTCCGGTGTTGGCAACCTCGAGCGTCACGGTCTCGCGTCCCGCATTGAGTTCGATGTCGCCGGGTTTGGGGATGATTTCGCCTGGGATCATGTCGCTGTCCTTAACCTGCGATAACCAGCCATAGCCCGCCAAGCGCCGTCAAACCGCCTGCGATCCGTGTACCGATGGCACCGCGCGTCGTCGCCAGAGCCCGGCCAAGACCGACGCCCAGCGCAACGCCAACCGCGTGAAGCAACGCCGTGGCGACAAGAAAGCCGCCAGCATAACCGAATGCGCCAGCCTCACCCATTTCCCCACCATGCGCGTGGCCGTGAAACAGTGCAAAGAAGGCAACAACGGCGCCGACGCCAATTGCCGGCAACGGCAGGGCGAGGGCCACCATGATGCCGATAAAAATTACCGAAGCCAGAATGACCGGCTCGACGAACGGGAGCGGCATTCCAACCAGTGCCGCGCCGAACCCGACCGCCATTGTGCCGACAAAGGCGGCCGGTACCGCCCACAACGCCTTGCCGCCAACCGAGGCGGCCCATAGGCCCACGGCGACCATGGCCAGGATATGATCGAGTCCAAACAGGGGGTGGGTAAACCCGGCTGCAAACGAGCCGTGTTCAAGAGGATCGAGATGGGCAAAGGCGGGCGCCGTGCCGGCAACAATAAGCACGAGGGCCGTAAAAAGACGTCTGAGCATGAGGTGGGCTCCTTAGCGAATGGGAGAATGGACGGTGACCAGTTTGGTCCCGTCCGGAAAAGTTGCTTCGACCTGGATGTCATTGATCATCTCGGCAATGCCCTCCATCACCTGATCGCGCGAAATGACATGCGCGCCCGCTTCCATCAGTTCAGAGACCGGACGACCGTCGCGGGCGCCCTCGACAACGAAATCGGTAATCAGTGCGATCGCCTCAGGATGGTTGAGCTTGACGCCGCGCTCGAGCCGTCGCCGCGCCACCATGGCGGCCATCGAGACCAGCAGCTTGTCTTTTTCCCGCGGTGTGAGGTTCATGTTGCCGCCCCTTTTAGAGTGACCAGAGCTTGGGAACGGCCCCGGCTCCTGAAAGCGCCGCGATTGCCGGCATGATGATTTTGCGCAGATGATAGCCTGACCGGCCCGTCGCCCGCAGCACGATTTTCTCCCCGATACGCGATACCCCGGCAGTGGGGTGATCGGCGATCAGGGCCTTGAGATGTTCAACCCGCCGCTCTGCATCCTTTGCGATATAGCACAGCGTTCCATAAGCCCGTGCGCCCTGCAGAAGAGCGCTGTTGGCCCGTGCCGGCATATCGTGCGCATCGAGCCGGGCAGCCTCGGCGTGGATGAGTTCGCCATCGCGCCGCACGCGCCAACGATCTGAAATCATTGCCGAAACGGCATCTTCCCCATGTGCCTCGCGACCGAGAATGACCACTTCAAGCCCGAGGAATGTCGCATCTCTTGCCATATCGACGTCAATTGTCCGCTCCAGCTCCGAGCCGTCGAACACAATCGTTTCCTGCGGCAGCCAGTCGAGCCGGGCTCCCGGCTCAACAGACAGCGTGGTGGTAACGCGCGCCGCTCCGCCGGTCGAACGATAGATGCGCTCGCACGCCTGCGTGGTGATGGCCAGATGGGTGTTTGCGGCAGCCGTCGCCGACCAGGCCATCCTGTCGCCGCCGGTCAAGCCCCCGGATGTATTGATCAGCACGGCTTCAAGCCAGTTGCCGTAGGCCTTGGGTATTCGGATCTTGCCGCAGCCGTACTGATAAAGCGTATCGAGTACCGACAAGCCGTCGCGCGCCTTGATCGTGACGCGGCCCTCGCCTTCGGCGCGTTGCAACCGGGGCGTACCACCCTGGAAAACCGGACTTTCGAGCATCAGACCATCAAATGCCGTTTGACGTTGGGATCGTCGAGATCGGAGGCGGGGCCCTCGTGCATGATCTCTCCTCGATCCATGACATAGATATGGTCACTCAATTCGCGGCAGAAATCGAGATACTGTTCGACCAAAAGGATGGTCATGCCCATCTCATCGCGCAAAAACTGCAATGCCCGCCCGATATCCTTGATGATCGAGGGCTGTATCCCTTCGGTGGGCTCATCGAGGACCAGAAGGCTGGGGCGGGTCACCAGCGCCCGCCCTATGGCCAATTGCTGCTGCTGCCCGCCCGAAAGGTCGCCCCCCCTTCGGCTCAGCATGGTTTTGAGCACGGGAAAGAGCTCAAAGATCGTGTCGGGAATCGAACGATCCTTGGGCTTGAGCGGCGCGTAGCCTGTAAGCAGGTTTTCCTTGACGGTAAGCAGCGGAAAGATCTCGCGCCCCTGCGGTACATAGCCGATGCCCATTCGGGCCCGCGTATAGGGCGGAATTTTCTTGAGTTCGAATTCTTCGAACCGGATCG
>NZ_CAXAXY010000054.1:0-20524 GCF_963972885.1 uncultured Pelagibacterium sp.
TTCACGACACCACATCGACAAGTCCCGGCGACTGGATGGCCCAGAACCTCCCATCAGGCTCCCGCATCGGGTTCGACCCCTGGCTGCACACGCCGGGCCGCCTGGCCTCGATCCGAGAGCCTCTGGAAAAGGCGGGCATCGAACTGATCCCCGTCGCCAACCCCGTCGATACGATCTGGGCCGATCGCCCGGCACCCCC
The DNA here is from genome assembly GCF_963972885.1 of uncultured Pelagibacterium sp. Classification (NCBI taxonomy): domain Bacteria; kingdom Pseudomonadati; phylum Pseudomonadota; class Alphaproteobacteria; order Hyphomicrobiales; family Devosiaceae; genus Pelagibacterium; species uncultured Pelagibacterium sp. The sequence goes on from NZ_CAXAXY010000054.1 coordinate 200, forward strand.
GCAGGGCCCGCTCGAAGTGCTGGGCGACAACCGCACCGGCAAACCGACCACAGAAAAGCTGGCCGAGCTGCGCGCCGCGATGGCCAAGGAAGGCGCAGGCGCGGTCGTCCTGACCCTGCCGGAATCGCTATGCTGGCTGTTCAACATCCGGGGTCGCGACGTTCCCCACAATCCCTTCGTCCTCGGCTTTGCCATCGTGCCCGCCGATGGCACCCCAACCGTGTTTCTCGCCGAAAACAAATTGACCGAAGAAAACCGCTCGGCCCTTTCCGGCACCGCCGAGCTTGTGGGCAAGGACGGATTTGAAGCCGCGCTTGCCGATCTGGCCAAACAGGGCCGCGCTGTGTGGTTCGATCCGGAAACCGCACCCGTTCAGGTCAAATCCGTTCTCTCGAATGGCGCCAGGCTGATCGAAAAACGCGATCCGGTGCTTTTGCCCAAGGCCAGAAAGAACGAAGTCGAACTGGCCGGCATGCGCGAGGCCCACAAGCTCGACGGCATCGCCTTGGCCAAATTTCTCGCCTGGTTCGATGAGGCAGCCCCGCGTGGCGGGCTGACCGAAATCGACATCGTCAAAATGCTTGAAGCCTACCGGCGCGAGGAACAGACCGCCGTCGATGTGAGCTTTGAAACCATTTCGGGCTCGGGCCCCAATGGCGCCATCGTCCACTACCGGGTTTCGGAAAAAACCAACCGCACCCTCAGTCCCGGCGAATTGATGCTCGTTGATTCCGGTGCCCAATATCTCTCGGGCACCACCGACATCACCCGCACCATGGCCACCGGTCCGATCACCGCCCAGCAAAAAGACCACTTCACGCGGGTCCTCAAAGGTATGATCGCCATCTCCCGCGCCCGGTTCCCAAAAGGCACAAACGGGGCGCAGATCGATATTCTCGCCCGCCAGTTTCTCTGGCAGGTCGGCCTTACCTTCAACCACGGCACGGGCCACGGGGTCGGCGCGTTCCTTTCGGTCCATGAAGGCCCTGCCGGCATTTCACCGCGTTACACCGTCCCGTTCGAACCGGGCATGGTCCTCTCCAACGAGCCGGGCTACTATCTCGAGGGGCAGTACGGCATCCGCATCGAAAACCTTGTCATCGTGCAGGAAAGCGAGGTGGCTCCGGGCTATCTCGATTTCGAAACGCTCACCCTGGCACCGATCGACCGGCGCCTGATCGCCACAGACATGCTAGAAACAGCAGAGCGCGACTGGCTTGACGCCTACCACGCCCGCATTGCCCGCGAAATCGGACCCCATCTCGACGAGAGCACAAGACGCTGGCTGGATCAGGCCACCGCCCCGCTTTGAAAGACGTCGCCGGGCGCCCGATCACAGGGTCGGGCCCGGCGGCATTTCGCTGCGGCCGTCCCAGCGCTCCACATCGAGCGTAAAGACGTCCACGCCCACCAGGCACCGCGCATTGACCGATATCCTGTCCCGATAACCGGTCCGAAAAACCGCCGTACCGCAGGTCGGGCAAAAATGGTGCCCGCCATCCACGTCACGCCACAGATAAACCGAAAGCCTGCGCTTCTGGGTCAAAAGGCGTACCGCTTCCACCGGCACCTTCCAGTGAAGGAAACCCGACCGCGCGCAGCTCGAACAATTGCATTCCAAAAGCCGTCCCAGCGCATAGGACACTTCAAGTTCGATATCCCCGCAATGGCAGGAAAGCTTGTGGACCTCTGTCATCCCGTCGCCCCTAGTTGAACCACGCTGCATAATTCCAGATCGAACCACCAAACACCCCGTTGGCCGCCGCAAAGGACTCTGCATCTGCAATCTCGCCCACCTTGAGATAGGGCAAGGCATCGAGCCCGGTAAACAGCAGCACTGCATCGGTCCGCTCTGCACCCTCGAACCACGCGGCAAGGTCGAACCCGAGATCGCCATAGCGCCAGTGCGGCAAGAGCAACTCGCCACGCAGAATGGCTTCGGAAACGTCCAGCGTCTCGCGCCAGGCCCCGACCATCTCCTTGGTCACCGCCATCTGCGGGGCCAGCGGCGTCTGGTAGGGCGAGGGAATGAATTCGAGATGATCGTCGGTTTCCGCCAGGATCGAATTCCAGTTGCGCCGCGACAGATCAAGCACGCTCAACACCCTGTCCCGCGCGCCAATCAGCCGTTCCCGATCGACAACCGGCCAGTTGATCGTGTGGATCATGGCAATCGCATCGGCCAGCAACGCGTCGCTGTCGCGGTCCATGAACAATTGCCCGCTATTGGGATGAGTTTCCATCGGTAGCCCGGCTCCTGGAAACAGCCTGTGCATCGCCGCATTGAAGAAATCTTCGAAATCATGAGCCAGCAAGAAGTCCGACTGGGTCGCCAGAACCTGCGAATACCCCGCCAGCCAGATCGAATCCGATCCATCGAAAGCAAAAGTGGTGGCAGGCAGCCCCAGATCCGGCGCCATACCCGATCCCATGTCAAGCCGCTGCCCCGTCCCCGCCGCCATCGCCAGGAACGCGCCAACCGATTCCGCCTCACCTGCCTCTCCGTCGCCATCGATGTCGATGCGAATTTGCGTCACGTCGATCTCGACGGAAAAATCGCCTTCCGCTGCGGCAAGCAGCAAAGGGATGGCCACATCAAGATCGTCCGAAAACGCCGCGAGATAGCCGCGCAAAGCGTCATAGGTCAGCGGCTCAGGCGTCCTCTGACCGCCTTCCGCCCCCAGCACGCCGAAAAACGGGCTCACCGCAACGCCGCGCTCGGGGTCAAACCCATGCGCATAAAGAGGTTGCACCAGATCTTCGATGCCCGAAAACAGCGTCAGGATGGCAATGCCGAACGACGCCTCGGCATCGCCGTCAGGCCGTGCCTCCATCGCGTCCAGACCCTCGGCCAACCGGCCGCCATAGAGATGATCGCGCAGACTATCTGCTGTGCTCTCCTGCGCGGCAGCGCCAGCCACCGAGCCGAAAAACAGAAGAATTACCAGCCAGATCTTGCTCATGCCTGCGCCACCCTTTCGAACCACTCGTCTTCCGAGATCACCTCGACCCCCAGGCTTTCGGCCTGTTTGAGCTTGCTGCCCGCCCCTGGCCCGGCCACAACGAGGTCGGTCTTGGCCGAAACCGAACCCGAAACCTTGGCGCCCAGCCGCTCGGCCATCGCCTTGGCCTCCGTCCGTGACATGCGCTCCAAACTGCCGGTAAACACAACCGTCTTGCCCGCCACCACGCTGTCAGCGGAAATGTTGACCACATAGTCCTTCGGCTTCACCTCGGCGAGGAGCGCGTCGATGGCCTTCTCGTTGCGCTCATTGGCAAAAAAGCCGGTCACAGATTGCACCACAGTGTCGCCCACGCCATCGATGCCCAGCAACGTGTCATAGGCCTCCTCGTCTCCCTTTCCGGCGCGAAACGCCATTTCCCGAAACGCTTCGAAATTCGAAAACGTCTTGGCAAAAAGCGCCGCCGTCGATTCTCCCACATGTCGAATGCCGAGCGCGAAGATGAATCGGTCCAGATCGGGCTCGCGCCGCGCATCGATTGCGGCAAAGAGCTTTTTGGCCGAAGTCTCGCCCCACCCCTCCTGATCCTTGAGTTTTTTCAGACCCTTGGCGTCGTTCTCGGCCAGCCTGAAGATATCGGCCGGTTCCTTTATCCGGCCCTCCGCGTGAAACGCCGCGATCTGCTTGTCGCCCAACCCGTCGATGTCGAGCGCATTGCGGGAAACGAAGTGTTTGAGGTTCTCCACGGCCTGCGCCGGACAGATCAGCTCCCCGGTACACCGCCGCCGCGCATCGAGCTTACCGGTCTTGGGATTGACCTCCCGCACCGCGTCGGAATTGCATTCGGGACAGACATGGGGAAATTCGAACGGCTGTGATCCCGCCGGGCGCTTGTCGGGCACCACAGCCACGATCTGGGGGATCACGTCTCCCGCCCGCTGCACGATCACCGTATCGCCCTCGCGGATATCGTAGCCATCGCGGATTGTCGCCCCGAAGCTGTCGCGCCCCGCGATATAGTCTTCATTGTGCAGCGTCGCGTTTTCCACGACCACCCCACCCACGGTCACCGGCTGCAACCGAGCCACCGGCGTCAGCGTCCCCGTACGCCCCACCTGAATGTCGATCTTGTGCAGAATCGTAGTCGCCTGTTCGGCCGGAAATTTGTGCGCGATCGCCCAGCGCGGCGCCCGCGCCACAAATCCCCAGCGCTGCTGCAGGTCGAGCCTGTCGAGCTTGTATACGACCCCGTCAATGTCATAGCCCAGCGTGGCGCGCTGCTGCTCGATCGACCGGTAATGGCCAAGCAATTCCTCAACGCTCGTCGTCCGCACCATCAGTGGATTGATGATAAAGCCCCACTCTCCGAGCCTTTGCACCGCCTCATACTGCGTGTCGGCAATCGGCGCGCTCACCTGCCCCCAGGCATAGGCGAAAAATTTCAGATTCCGTTTGGCGGTTACCGAAGGATCCTTCTGGCGCAGCGACCCGGCCGCCGTGTTGCGCGGATTGACGTAATCCTGCCCGCCTTCTTCGGCCGAACGCTTCTTGAGGGCCGCGAAATCGGCATGGGTCATATAGACCTCGCCGCGCACCTCGAGCACGTCGGGCCACGCCGAGCCCGAAAGCCTTTTGGGGATATCGGCAATGGTCTTGAGGTTTTCGGTTATGTCCTCGCCCTCGGTCCCGTCGCCCCGCGTCGCCCCGCGCACGAAGACACCGTTCTCATAGCGCAGCGAGGCCGACAGTCCGTCGATCTTGGGTTCGGCGGTAAAGGCCAGTTCCAGTCCCTTGTCGCGCTCGAAGAATTTTCGCCCGCGCTGGACGAAATCCTCAACATCCGCGTCATCGAACGCATTGCCCAGCGACAGCATCGGCACCGCGTGTCGCACCTTGGCAAAGCCCTCGACCGGCGCCGCCCCCACGCGCTCGGACAGTGAATCGGTCCGCCGCAACTCGGGAAACTGCGTTTCGATTTCCATATAGCGCCGCCGCGCGGCGTCGTATTCGGCGTCTGAAATCTCAGGGGCATCGTCCTGATAATAGGCCCTGTCGGCCCTTTCGATCAGCCCGTGCAACCGGTCGAGCTCGCTCTTGGCGTCTTCCAGCAGCAGTTCACCAACCGGTAGATCGATACTCAACGCGCCACTCCCTAAACGCCAACTTCACGCATCAGCCGCTGTGCCGCCGCTCGCGCTTCCTCGGTAATCGTCGCCCCGGCCAACATGCGCGCCACCTCTTCGCCTCGCATCCCGGTATCGAGCGGCCGCACATGGGTGCGCATGAACGCACCTTCCTCGATCGCCTGTTTCTCGATCAGCAGATGGGTCTGGGCCCGCGCTGCAACCTGGGGCGCATGGGTAACGGTGAGAACCTGCACCGATTGCGCCAGCCGCGCCAGCCGCTTGCCGATGGCGTCCGCCACTGCGCCGCCGACCCCGGTATCGATCTCATCGAAAATCAGCACCGGCACCGACCCCTTGTCGGCCAGCACCACCTTGAGCGCCAGAAGGAACCGCGACAACTCGCCCCCTGATGCCACTTTCATCATCGGACCCGGCGTCGTGCCCGGATTGGTCTGCACATGAAACGCGATCTGGTCGATCCCGTGGGGCGAAACCCGCTCTTGGTCCACCTGGGAATCGACGATGAACTTCGCCGCTCCCAGCTTGAGATCGGGCAATTCGGCCTCGACGGCCTTGCTGAGCGCCTTCGCCGCCTTCTCGCGCGCCTTGGAGAGCTTTTCCGCTGCCTCGTGATACGCCGCGCCGGCGTCCCTTAATTCCGCCTCCAGCGCCACCAGCGTCTCGGCGCCCGATTCGAGCGCTTCAATGTCGCCCTCATATTTGGCCAATACCTCGGTCAGCGCGTCAGCCTCGACCTGATGCTTGCGCGCCGCAGCCCGCAGCGCGAACAATCTTTCCTCGGTCTGCTCGAGTTCGCGCGGGTCGAACGCCATCTCCCGCCGGATCGCCTCCAGCGCCTCGCTGGCCGCATCGAGCGCCACAAGAGCCTGATCGACAGCATCGGCCATCGGCGCAAACAGCGCCGCCTCGGCCTCCGATTTCCGGGTCAGCCGCCGCAACAGCATGGCCAGCGTCGGCCCGGGTGCATTGGTGCCGTTGAGGATTTCGTCGGCGTCATTGACTTCCCCCGCCGCCTTCTCAAGCCCCATCAGCCATTGCCTGCGCTCGGAAAGCGTTATTTCCTCGCCGACCTCGGGTTTGAGGGCCGACAATTCCTCGATCACGTGGCGCGCATAATCCTCCTCACGCGCCGCCTGCTCCACCCGCGCCCGTTGAACGTCCACGGCCTTTTGCGCCGTTACCAGTCGACCATGAGCCTTCGACACGGCCACCAGTTCACTCTCATAGCCGCCAAAACTGTCCAGCAGCACCCGATGGGTCGCCGCATCGACCAAAGCCCGGTCGTCGTGCTGACCGTGGATTTCCACGAGCAGCCCGCCGATCGATTTCAACAGGCCCGCCGAAACCGGCTGATCGTTGATGAAGGCCCGCGTGCGGCCATCCGCGTGCTGCACGCGCCGCAGGATGATCTCGGCATCATCCTCAATCTCGTTCTCGCGCAGCAGAACCCTGGCCGGATGGCTTTCGGGCAAGGCGAGCACCGCCACCACCTGCCCGCTGTCGGCGCCCTTGCGCACCAGCGCAGCGTCCCCTCGTCCGCCCAGCGCCAGTGTAAGCGCATCGAGAAGGATCGATTTGCCCGCACCCGTCTCCCCGGTCAGGACGGTCATACCCGTCTCGAACGCCAGGTCGAGCTGGTCGATCAGAACGATGTTGCGGACCGAAAGCGTGTTCAACATCGCTCCCGCTTCTCCCATGCGTTTGTTGGCCCTGACTTCTACCCCGCAAGTCACCCCGGCTGCAAACCTTGAACACAGGTTTCGCACCATTGGCGATGCGAACATTACAGGAACAAAGGTTTGGCGGCAAGCGCCTAAGAAAATGCCCCGACCAATGGCCGGGGCATCGTCAAAGGTTCACATGCGTGGCGCTGGCCTATCGGTCGGCCATCCAGTTGCCTGTCATCATCTGGGGCGACAGGCCCTGATTCTGCAGCAGGTCAAAGCCCCGCTGATACCATTCCGAACTTGGATAGTTGGTACCCAGCACCGCCGTCGCCGTCTGCGCTTCGCCCACAAGGCCCAGCGTCAGATAGGCTTCGGTCAGCCGATAAAGCGCTTCTTCCACATGGGTCGAGGTCTGATGATCTTCCACCACAATGCGGAAGCGATTGATCGCCGCCGTGTACTGACCATTGCCCAGATAATAGCGGCCAACGCTCATTTCCTTGCCGGCAATCTGATCGCGCGCGATCAGCAGCATCTGCCGCGATTCCCGGGCATAGCGGGAATCGGGATAGTTGGCCTGCAATTGGGTGAAGGTCTCGATAGCGTCCTGCGCCAGTTCCTGATCGCGCGTGATGTCGGTGATCTGTTCGTAATATGAGCTGCCCTTGAGGAACAGGATATAGGGCACTTCCGAAGAGCGCGGATAGAGCGCCAGGAACTGGTCGGCCTGCCGTGCGGCTTCCGAGAAACGGGAGAGCCGGAAATTGGCGAAAACCTGCATCACCTTGGCGCGTTCATTGACGTCCGAGAAGGGATTCTGCCGCTCGAGCGTTTCAAGATCCTCGATGGCCGCGATATAGCGGTTGTTTTCCATGTTGGTGACGGCGCTTGCATAGAGCTGCTCGGCCGGCACGAGAGGCTCTTCGTCACCCGTGCGCGAAAACATCGACATGGGCGAACAGGCGGCAAGCACCCCGACGAGGGCCATGGTCACCGCCATCTTCCAAATCCGTGGCGCTTTGCTTGGTCTGGCTATGATATTCACGAAAAACTCCGTCCTCATGGCCCGGGCATGAACCGTGACCCGCGCGTGCCCACAATCCGCTAGCGGGCAATCTGTCCAAAACTGTGACGGGGGTTATCGCCCATTCAACCGATGGAACGCAAGTAGGGCTCGACAGACAGCCTCTCAGGCAGATCGCCCAGCGCTTCCATTTCAAGCGGCAGTGCGTCCGCCTCGAGAATCTCGTAATTGGCTTCGCTGGCAAAAAGCGATTTGAGCACAAGCGCGTTAAGGCCATGCCCGCCCTTGTAGGACTTAAACCGTCCATAGATCGGCAGCCCTGCCAGGGCAAGATCGCCCACGGCGTCGAGCAGCTTGTGGCGCACGAATTCGTCGTCGAACCGCAACCCGTCGGGATTGACGATTTTTTCTTCCTCGATGGCGATGGAATTTTCAAGGCTCGATCCCAACGCATAGCCGGCCTGACGCAAAACCTTTGCCTGCGCCACAAATCCGAAGGTGCGGGCCGGCGCCACCTCGATGGCAAATTTGCGCGGCGACCAGTCAAAGATCATCCGCTCGCGGCCGATCACCTTGGAGTTGAAGTCGATCTCAACATCGAACGCCCGGCCATTATAGGCTTCGAGCATGGCAAAGGCGTCATTGTCGCGCACCGTTACCGAGCGCAGGATGCGGATGAATTTCTTGCGCTGCGGCTGGATCGAAATGCCCGCATCGAGCACCGCATCGACGAATGGCTCGGCGCTGCCATCGATGATCGGGCATTCTTCGCCCCAGACCACGATTTCCGCATTGTCGATGCCAAGCCCGTTAAGCGCCGCCAGCACATGCTCGACAGTCGCGACGCTGATGGAGTTGCCCAGATCGATAACCGTGCACAGCGAGGTCCGGCTGACCCGCGAATGGTCGATCCTGACGCTCGCGGATCTGCTGCCATCCTCCAGCATACGGGTCAGCGTATAACCCGAATCGGCTGGCGCCGGATTGATGACAAGGCGCGAAGGCTTGCCATTGTGCACACCGATTCCAGCGAACTCTGCAGGACGCGTGAGCGTGCATTGGCGCACGGTATTGTTTTTCATTGGTACTCCGGGCCCTTTTGTTGACGAGTGGCCCAATCGCCCTCTTAACGAAAATCGGCCCGACACGAAACCCGTGTCAGGCCGATTTAAAGCCGAAATGGCAATTTTGGATTAACCGTGGCGTTTGAGAAACGCCGGGATTTCCAGCTGTTCCTTCTGCGGCGCACGGGCCGGTGCACGGCCATGTGCGTCGAGTTGTCCCGCTGCGCCTTCCGCCTGCGGACGCGGTGCGGCCGGACGAGAGGGAGCAGCCTCGATGGCGCTGCGGGCGGCAGCATCGTCGAACTGGGGCTGCACGCGTTCAGCTTGCTCGTGCGGTTCGGCTTCCCCGCCCAGGCTCAGCCCAACATTGGAGGCCAGGCGGCGGAACAGGGCCCGCGCGTTGCGCGGCTCTTCGCTCCGGGGCTGTTCCATCTGCTGACGGGCCACCGGCGGCATGTCTTCGGCGCGCGGAACCCGACGCTGAAGCTGCGGGCGTTCGGCGCCCGAGGGCACGTAGGGTTTGGGCATCGCGGCGTCGGGCGCCCGCTGGGCCTCCTCCACCGGCTGGCGCACGGCGGCACTGGGCGTATAAGGCTCGATGGTCACACCGCTGTCTTCGGTCTGCCGGGCAGCAGTCGCCGCGGCGGCGGCCGCCGAATTGCCATCCTTGATCGCCTGTGCAACGGCAGCTTCGAACTGATCGTCGCTCATATTGGCGCTGGCATGGGCCGCGGCGGGCTGCTGGGCAGCGGGCTGTTCGGCACGCGGTGCCTGGGCTGTCGCCGGCGTGGCAACGGCTTCGGGCAAACGCTTGGCCTGCAAGGGCTGGCGATTGGCATTGGGCTTGACCGGATCGAGCGCCTGAACCATCAGCGCGTCGGTGCCGGTGGCAACCACCGAGACGCGAACCTTGCCCTGCAGCGAGTCGTCGAACGTCGCGCCGAGAATGATATTGGCATCGGAATCCACTTCCTCGCGGATACGCGAAGCGGCTTCATCGACCTCATAGAGCGTCATGTCCTTGCCGCCGGTGATCGAGATCAGGAGCCCGCGTGCGCCCTGCATCGAAACATCGTCAAGCAACGGATTGGCGATTGCCGCCTCGGCGGCGTGACGCGCACGATCCTCGCCTTCGGCCTCGCCGGTTCCCATCATCGCCTTGCCCATGCCGCGCATCACGGCGCGCACGTCGGCAAAGTCGAGGTTGATGAGCCCTTCCTTGACCATCAGGTCGGTGATGCAGGCAACGCCCGAAAACAGGACTTCGTCGGCCATCGCGAACGCGTCGGCAAACGTGGTCTTCTCATTGGCCACCCGGAACAGATTCTGGTTCGGGATCACGATCAGCGTATCGACATGGCGGTGCAGCTCGTCGATGCCCTCATCGGCCAGCTTCATGCGGCGATTGCCTTCGAACTGGAACGGCTTGGTCACAACACCGACAGTCAGGATGCCCTGCTCGCGCGCCGCGCGCGCCACCACAGGTGCCGCACCCGTGCCGGTGCCACCGCCCATACCGGCGGTGATGAACACCATATGCGAACCCGAAAGGTGATCGTTGAGTTCGTCGAAACTTTCTTCGGCCGCCGCACGCCCTACTTCGGGGTGCGAACCGGCACCAAGGCCTTCGGTCACGCCGACGCCTAGTTGAATGACACGTTGCGCGCGGGACAGAGCCAGCGCCTGCGCATCTGTATTGGCCACAACGAACTCGACGCCCTCGAGGCCCGAGTTAATCATGTTGTTGACCGCGTTTCCGCCCGCACCACCGACGCCAAAGACGGTGATTCGCGGCTTAAGTTCTTGGATTCCCGGAATCTGAAGGTTGATTGTCATCCCTGGCCTCATAGTGGCTGCATGCCAAAGATGTAGCGCTCAATTCGTTAACCGGCCCCTAACAAAGCTACCGATTTCGTTAACCAATCTGCAAAATGCGAGACTTGACAGCCACAAAGTCACCGCATGTTAAGCATGATTTGCCCCGCTCGGGCCAACACCGGGTTGACATTCGCCAGCGCCAGTATATAACCATAACAGAATATAACATATTGGTTTTTAAAGGAGCGAAAAATGCCCAGAATCATCCCCAGTCTCTGGTTCGACGACAATCTCGAGCAGGCGATGGATTTTTATGCCTCGGTCTTTCCCGACACCTGGATCCACGGCACCACCCGCTATACCGAAGGTGGCATGGGAGAACCCGGCAAGGTGATGACCGGCGACTTCGAAATCCTCGGCCAGCGCTTCAACGCCATAAATGGCGGCCCGCACTTTAAATTCTCCGAAGCGACCTCCTTCATAATCGAATGCGCCGATCAGGCCGAAGTCGACTATTACTGGGACAAGCTGACCGAAGGCGAGGGCGCCGAGAGCCAATGCGGGGGGGTCAAGGACAGGTTCGGCGTCTCCTGGCAGATCGTGCCAAAAGCCCTCTATAGCACCGTCACGGGCAAGGACCCCGAGGGAGCCAAGCGCGCCACCCAAGCCATGCTCAAGATGAAAAAACTCATCGTGGCCGACCTCGAAGCCGCTTATCGCGGACAATGATGGAAAGCGGGGGCGTTCCAGCCCCCCACACGATACCAGGCGTCCCGCAGCGCCTATTCGATAACGGCGCAAGCGATCCGGTCGCCCGCATCACCCGATGGCTGGCTTTCATAGTCATCGGCACCACCATGGATCATCAGGGCCCGCCCCATGATGTCGGCGTCCCCCTGCCCCAGGGTGACGAAGGGATTGAACAGATGGCTGCGCAGAATACCGTCAGCGCCGACATACTGGTTCGGCATGTCGCCGGCATGCGGCCCGGTTTCGCTGTAATAGCCATGATCGACGTCGGCGGGATTGAAATGGCCGCCCGCTGAATCAAAGCCGCCCTCCGGATCGCATTCACCGTTTTCATGAACATGGACCGCCACCCATTGCTCGGCGGGAAGGCCCTCGACATCGATTTCGACAACCACGCCATTGGGCGTGTGGGCCAGCGTGGCCTCACCGATCTCCTGTCCTTCGGCGTCGATATAGGTCGCGCTGGCTGTCTGTCCCTGCGCATATGCCGGCGAGGCGGCAAACATCAGGGCAAGCGCTGAAGTTGCAATCAGTGTCTTCATGGGAAGTCCTCCACGAGCATGGGTTGGAAAGACCAAGCCTGACTTGGCACTCCTGCCCAATGCCCCTGCGCAGGCACAGTTCCTCAAGGATAACACGGGTGATTTAAAGACCGGCCCCGCTCACATAAAGCCCGACTTGAGCCAGCTGCCAACCTTGGCGAAATAGCCGTCCGATCCGGTCAGCTTCCGCGTCGGGCGCGGCTGGACATATTCGGCGCCGCACACCTGCGGATAGACGAGCATCCCCGCCACCGTGGCAAAGGCCGCGCCCTTGGCGCGATCGGGTAGCCCGGAAACCCCCAGCGGGCGTCCATTGCGCACATTGCGCGCCAGCATGCGCCGCGCCAGCTCGGGCAACCCGGTCAGATCCGAAGCCCCGCCGGTCAGAACGAACCGGCGCCCGGAAATATCCATCATCCCCGTCGCCTGCATCCGGTCGCGGATCGCTTCGAGAATTTCCTCGACGCGCGGCCGGATCACCCGCGTGAGCATCTCGCGCGAAATCGAATTGGGCGATTCATGGGAATTGGCCCCGATCGGCATGACCGTGATGACGTCGGTCTCGTCGGTCTGCCCCTGCAGACATGACCCGTAGAGCGTCTTTAACCGCTCCGCATCGGCCACGCTCACCGAAAGCTGCCGCGCTATATCGAGCGTGATGTGGTGCCCCCCAATGGCCAGCGCGTCGGCATAGACCAGGTGGCCCTCATTGAACACCGACACCGTCGTCGTCGCTCCGCCCATGTCGATACAGGCAACGCCCAGATCGGCTTCGTCATCGACCAGTGTCGCCAGCCCCGACGCATAGGGCGTCGCCATCAGCGCTTCGACCTCGAGGTGGCATTTGTTGAGCGCCAGTTCGATATTGCGCATGGCCAGCGTTTCGGCCGAAATCACCGCAACGTCGACGCCCAGCGTTTCCCCCACCATGCCGCGCGGATCGCGCACGCCCTTCTGCCCGTCGAGCGCATAGCCTATGGGCAGCGCATGGATGATCGAGCGCTCGTCACGCACGCTGCGATCGTTGACGGCAATCAGCACCCGCGAAATGTCGCTCGGCTCGACCTCATGGCCATCGAGCGAAACACTCGCCGAAAAAGTTTCCGATCCCAGCCGCCCGGCGGTGACATTTACCACCACCGACTGCACGGTAATCCCCGCGGCCCGCTCCGCCATGCCGACGACCGAGCGGATCGCCTGCTCGGCCTTGTCCAGATCGGTCACCACCCCGCTCTTGACCCCCGCAGAGGGTCCATAGCCGAACCCGATGATCTCTGCCATATGCGTGCGCCCGCGCAGTGCCCGGCCCTCGCGCGGCACCAGTCGCGCAATCACGCAACAGATCTTGGTCGAACCGATATCGAGCACGGTCACCAGAGATGACCGGCCCGGTTGCACCGGCTTGAGGCGCGCTGTCATCGCAGAGGTCATCATTGATCGTCTTCTTCTTCACGAACCGTGGGCCGCACGGCCACATATTGCGCAACGCGCATGTCGATCAGATCGAGGTCGCGCTGCAGAACCTGATAGTCGAGTTGATAGTCGTTGAGCCGGCCCAGCGCGTCGACAACCCCGGTTTCAGGCAGTTGCACGCGCAGGCCGGAATAAAAGATCAGATCCCAGCGCCGATCGGCCACACGGTTGAGCGCGGCCAGATCGAAGGTCAGGTCGGGATAGCGGTTGACCAGATTGATCATCGCAGCCGCATTGTCCCCGGCCCCTTCCCCGATCACCAGCGGCAACTCGCCATTTTCGACGCTGGCCGGCGCGATCGGCGCGCCCGAAGCATCGATAAGCATTGTCGCCCCATCGATCCGCCAGCGCGCCAGAGGCGCTTTCTCGGTGATCGAAACCAGCAGGCTGTCGGGATAGACCTTGCGGATCGTTGCCGAAGCGATCGACGGGATTTCCTCGACCCGCAGCCGCGCTTCGGCAATATCGAAGCCAAGGCTGGTCGACCCGCCCTCGATCCCCAACGCACGCGCCACATCGGCCTCCCGCGTCAGCGATAGCCCGTTGATCTCGATCTTCTCGATCGCGAACCCGGCATCGGCCATGTGCCCGGTCAAAACATTGCCGATCACCCCAAGGCCGTCCGACATCTCCTCGCGCATCACATAGCCGCCGATGGCAACGCACAAAACGATCATCAGCCCGATGACCCGCAGCGCGAGCTTTTTGTGCAGCACCCACCAATTGCCAAGAGAAACCAGTATCCCGCCGCGCCGGCGCACCGGCACAAGCCCGCGCCCGCCAACAAGGGCTGGCGAACGGTCGCGCGTCAACGGAGACAGGCTCGGGACCACCCGCAGGGCCGGACGTTCGATGCGGGGTGCGGGTGGCGCGAGAGGGCTGGAAGCGGGCACGGCCCCGATGACTTCCTTACGCCTCATCTGTTGCAACTTGCGTCCTCCACCATCCAGCTCACCAGCTCTTCGAACGAATGGCCGGCATGGGCCGCCAACTCCGGGACCAGCGAGGTTTTGGTCATCCCCGGCTGGGTATTGATTTCAAGGCACACAAGCTCGCCATCGTCGCCGCCGCGCGGGTCGTAGCGGAAGTCGCTCCGCGACACCCCACGACAGCCCAGGGCGGCATGCGCCTTCAGCGACATCTTCTGAACTTTTTCGTAAATTTTCGGTGAAACCTGCGCCGGCAACTCGTGTCGGGAGCCCCCATTCACGTATTTCGCCTCATAATTGTAGAATGCAAGGTCCGTGACGACCTCGATCACCCCCAACGCCACGTCACCCATCACCGCGCAGGTCAGCTCGCGCCCGGGGATGAACCGCTCCACCATCAACTCTTCATCACCATCCCAATCGGTGCGCAGAATTTCCTGCGGCGGATGCTCCTGGCCCTCCTTGACGATGAACACATTGACGCTTGAGCCGTCATTGTACGGCTTGACCACATAGGGCGGCGCCATCACGTGGCTTTTGGCAATGGCGTCGCGCGTTGCGATCACATGATCGGTGACCGGCACCCCTGCCGATTTGAACATCACCTTGGCCTGATGCTTGTCCATGGCAACAGACGAGGCCAGAACGCCCGAATGGGTGTAGGGAATGCCGAGAATTTCCAGCATCCCCTGAATGGTCCCGTCCTCGCCGAACCGCCCATGCAGTGCATTGAACACGACGTCGGGCTTGAGCGCGCTCAGCACCGAGGCGATGTCGCGCTCCACGTCGATTTCACTCACTTCGTATCCGGCATTGCGCAACGCCTGCGCGCATTCGCCGCCCGAACTCAGCGACACCTCGCGTTCATGCGACCATCCGCCCTTGAGCACCGCAACATGTTTGGCCATTGGTTCGCCCCTTCCGGCTTGTTCAGGCTACGCCGGCAAAAACATCGCCGTCGAGAAACTCTTTGACTTCACGTCCCGGCGCGAAATGCCCCATCCGCCGGATTTCCCACACCAGCTCGACACCGTGCGTTTCCCGCACTTTGGCCCGCACCGTCTCCCCCAGCGTCTCGATGTCGTAGGCGCTCGCCGCGTCGAGATTGACGAGGAAATTGGTGTGCATTTCCGAAACCTGCGCATCCCCGATCCGCAATCCCCGGCACCCCGCCTCATCGACGAGCTTCCAGGCCGATTGCCCATCGGGGTTCTTGAAGGTCGATCCGCCGGTGCGCGTATTGGTCGGCTGCGTGCTCTCGCGCCGCTCGGTGATCTCGCGCATCTTGGTCAGAATGTCCTCGCTGTCGCCGGAAAGCCCCTCGAACACCGCCGAAGTGAACACCACCCCCTCCGGCCCGTTCGACTTGCGATACTGATAGGCCATATCGGCATTGGTCAGCTCGATAATCTCGCCGTCCCGCGTCACGCCGCGCAGGCTGACCACCCGCTCTTTGGCTTCGGTGCCATAGCACCCCGCATTCATGTAAAGCGCGCCGCCGACCGCCCCGGGAATGCCCCGGAAAAACGCCAGTCCGTCGATTCCCGCCTTGGCTGCCGCCGTGGCGATCTTGACGTCGGGAAGCCCCGCCCCGGCCCGCACCCGATTGCCCTCCAGCACTTCGACCCCGCCGAACGCCCTGGCCGGCAGCTTGATGACCACTCCGTCGATACCCCCATCACGGATCAGAAGGTTCGAGCCCAGCCCGATCACCGTCACTTTGATCTCGGCCGGCAGGCTTTTCAGAAAAAGCGCAAGATCGGCTTCGTCCGCCGGCTCGAAATAGAGCTGCGCCGGCCCGCCCACGCGAAACCACACGGTCTTGGCCAGCGGATGATTGGGGCTCAGCTTGCCCCGCACATCCCCGATCCAGCCGGAAAACTGCGGCAATAGGTCGGGAAAACTCATGCGCTGGCCCTGGACTTTCCGGTCAGTTCAGCTTCCAGCTCGCCCGGCAGCGCCGCTGCCCAGAGCGTTATGTTCCCCGCACCGAGGCACACGACATAATCGCCTGCCCCGGCCCGATCCGCGATCAGCCCCGCCAACTCTTCGGGCCCTGAAATCGCCCGCGCATCGCGATGCCCACGCGCCCGGATCCGGTCCACCAGCTCGATATGGCTCACACCTTCGATCGGGGTTTCGCCCGCCGCATAGACCGGCGCCACCAGCACCGTATCGGCTTCGTTGAAACACGCCGAGAAATCGTCGAACAGATCGTTGAGCCGTGAATAGCGGTGCGGCTGCACCACGGCAATCACGTCGCGCTTGGTCGATTGCCGCGCCGCCCGCAGCACCGAGGAAATCTCGACCGGATGGTGCCCGTAATCGTCGATAATGGTGATCCCGTCAACTTCACCGGTCTTGGTGAACCGCCGCTTGACCCCGCCGAACCCTTTCAGCCCCGCCCGGATCTGCGCGTCGGTGATCTTGAGTTCCTGCGCCACGGCAATCGCCGCTGTCGCATTGAGCACGTTGTGCATGCCCGGCATGGGCAGTTCCAGTGCATCGATGGTGCGCGTCTTGCCGCTGATCCGGTCCCGGACGACCACCGAAAACTTCGAAACCCCATTGTCGTTGACCACATCGATCAGCCGCACATCGGCCTGCGGGTTGAGCCCATAGGTGATCATCCGCCGGTCCTCGATCTCGCCCACCAGCGCCTGCACAGTGGGGTGATCGAGGCACATCACGGCAAACCCGTAGAACGGTACGTTCTCGATGAAATTGCGGAACGCTTTCTTGACCCCCTCGAAGTCGTGATAATGATCGAGATGCTCGGCGTCGATATTGGTCACGACCGCGACATCGGCCGGCAGTTTAACGAAAGTGCCATCGCTTTCGTCGGCCTCGACAACCATCCAGTCGCCCTGCCCCAGCCGCGCATTGGTGCCATAGGCGTTGATGATGCCGCCATTGATCACCGTCGGGTCGAACTGCCCCGCATCGAGCAGCGCCGCGACCATAGAGGTCGTCGTCGTCTTGCCGTGGGTGCCGCCGATGGCAATCGCGTTCTTGAACCGCATGATTTCGGCCAGCATCTCGGCCCGCCGCACGATGGGCAGCCCCTTGGCGCGGGCTTCTTTCAGTTCGGGATTGTCCTTCTTGATGGCCGACGAGACGACGACAACCGCGGCATCGCCGATATTTTCGGCCTTCTGCCCCACCATCACTTCGATGCCCATGGCCTGCAGCCGCTGTACATTGGCATTCATCGACGCGTCCGAACCGCGCACCGTGTAGCGCTGGGTGTGCAGCACTTCGGCAATGCCGCTCATCCCGATCCCGCCAATGCCGATGAAGTGCACAGGCCCGATATCGCGTGGCATCTTGGTGTTCATGACTGTCCTTTGGCGGTTTGCTCGACGAGATCGGCCAGCCGTTCAACGGCATCGGGCATGCCCACCGACAGGGCGGCCGAAGCTGCTGCCCGAAGGCGATCCGGAGCGTTCAAGAGTTCGTGAAGCTGGGTGGCAAGAGATTGCGGTGAAAGCGTGGCCTGATCGAAGACCCACGCGCCCCCGGCCTTTTCCATCACCAGCGCATTGGCCTTCTGGTCCTGATCGAGCGATCCGGGCAGCGGAATCAGGATGGAGGGCCGCCCCAGGGCGGCCAATTCTGCAATCGTTGAAGCCCCTGCCCGCCCGATCACCAGATGGCTCGAAACGATACGTTCGGGCAAATCGGTGAAAAACCCGGCAAGTTCCACGTTGACCCGCGCCGCGCGGTAGGCTTCCGCCACCCGGTCGAGGTCTTCCTCCCGGCATTGCTGGGTGACGACCAGCCGCCGCCGCAAGGGCTCGTCGAGCTCCGCAATCGCCGCCGGCACGATGTCCGAAAACGCCCGCGCGCCCTGGCTGCCACCGAACACCAGAAGATTGATCGGCCCGTCTTCGGCAAGCGCCGGATAGCTCATTCCGGCAATCGCCCGAACTCTGTCGCGCACCGGATTGCCCACCAGCACCTTGTCGAGCTTGAATTTGTCGGCATGCGCCGTCTGCGCAAAGCTCATGGCCAGCACTTTTGCGAACCGCGCCAGCGCCCGGTTGGCCCGCCCCATCACCGCATTCTGCTCGTGCAGGATGCCAGGAATGCGCAGCACCGATGCTGCAAGAAATGGCGGAAAGCAGGGATACCCCCCGAAACCGACCACCGCTGCCGGCTTGATCTCGCGCAAGACGCCAATGGCCGTTCCGGTTCCGCCCAGTATTGTGAACCCCGCTTTGAGGAACTTTATCGGATTGCGGATAGAGGGCGTGGCAGCGGGCACCACATGAATGCCGCTTGCCGGAAATTCCGCCCCGTAATGGCTGACCCGTTCGTCGGTCACCAGATGAATTTCATGCCCACGCCGGCGCAGTTCCTGCGCCAGCGCCATGGCTGGAAAAAGATGTCCGCCCGTCCCCCCGGCCATCAATGCAAATGTACTCATATCAACCTGTTGTTCGGTGCGCTGGAGCGCGTCCAGCAAAAGTGAAAACGGTTTTGCGGTTCGGACGCGCGACAAAACAAGGACCTGGATCAAGTCCGCGATTCAAGGAAAAGCGGACTTGATCCAAGGCGCGACCAGCTCAGCGTTTGCCCGGCACGCCCGGATGATCCAGGGCGCTGCGGATCGGCAGGCCGGTGGCAAAGGTTTCTTCGGGCTTTCGCCGCGTGAGCGCCAGCAATAGACCCATGGACAGCCCAATCGCAATCATTGAGGTGCCGCCATACGAAACGAAGGGCAGCGTCATGCCCTTGGGCGGGATGAGATTGAGATTGACGGTCAGGTTGAACGCCGACTGCACACCGAACTGAATGGCCAGCGCGCTCGCCGCCAGCCGATTGAACAGGTTTTGCTGCCGCATTGCCAGGTTGAGCGCCCGGATGACGATAAAGGCAATCAGTCCCACCAGCATCAGGCAGAACAGGATGCCGAACTCGCTGGCCCCCGCCGCGAACACAAAGTCGGCATGGGCGTCCGGCAGATAGCGGCGCGCGATTCCCTCACCCGGTCCCATTCCGAACCATCCCCCCTCGAGCAGCGATTCGAGCGCCCGCTCGGCCTGATAATTGTCTCCGGTCTCGGGGTTGATGAAGGCATCGATACGCCGCGCCACATGCGGAAAAACGGTATAGGCCAGAACCAGCAGACCGATCGCCGCCAGCCCCAACACCCCGATCACCAGCCAGGAAATGCCCGACAAAAACAGCAACCCGCCATAAACCACGGCAACGAGGATGGTCTGTCCCACGTCAGGTTGGAGCAGCAGCAGCCCCACCACCAGCCCGGTGGCCCCCATGGCAAGCCAATGGCCGGGCACATCCTTGCGCTTCATCTGTTCGGAGATGAACCAGGCCGACATCACCGCCAGGGCCGGCTTGACGAATTCGATGGGCTGAAGCGATTGCCCCATGAACGAAATCCAGCGCCGGGCGCCCTTGACCTCGACGCCGTAACGCAGCGTCAGCGCCAGAAGCACAACGCCTCCCACCAGCGTGACCAACCCGATGACCCGCGCCCAGCGCGCATTGACCAGCGAGGCCAGAAACACCGCGGCCAGGGCCGGAATGCAGAATATCACGTGCCGCTGGGTAAAATGCCACGGCCCCAACCCGATCCGCTCGGCCACCGGCGGGCTCGCCGCAAAGCTCAAGAGCACACCGAACCCCATCAGCGCAATCAGCGCAAACAGCAATTCCCGATCCACCGTCCACCACCATTCGGCGATGGGCGTCTTTCGCTCGCGGGAGAACCAGGCGGAAATGGCGGTCACGGGGATACTCCGGTACGCAGGGAGGGCACAAAATTGCAGAATGCGAAATTACCACCCCAGTGGTTACCATTTCGCAACCATGATGCCTTGGCCCGAAAACTTATCCCCGCCCCATCATCCTCGTGCCATTCTCCCCTCACGGCCGCACCAGAGACGAGGATGCATACGAGCTTCCGGTGAGGGCGGGATTGG
>NZ_CAXAXY010000055.1:0-19585 GCF_963972885.1 uncultured Pelagibacterium sp.
GGCCCCAGCCAGCGCGTGCCGAAGGCAGGCAAGACCGCCAACGACAGGGCGCCCCCACCCAGATCGGCAGCGGTTCGCATCGAAGCGCGCTCGATGGCATCGAGCGCCGCCGCGATATCTCTTGCGTAGTCGATGCCGGCCGGCGTGGGCACCAGTCGCTTGCTCTGGCGTAAAAACAGGGGGCGGCCCAGTTGCGCTTCGAGCGAGGCGACAAGACGCGATACCGTTCCCTGCGAAAGATCGAGCGCTTTTGCGGCGGCAATTGTCGATCCCGTGCGCTGCACGGCCTCGAAAGCGGCCAGTTGTCCGATTGAGGGAAGATAGCGGCGTTGGCGGCTCATTATCCATGCGCTTTATGCATCAACTTTCCATCGAATAGGATTATTTCCAGGTTCGGTCCAGCCCTATAATGATCAAAACCCATATAGTCCCATGGAGAAATCATGGCCGAACCCCTTGCCCGCAACGGCTTCAATTGGTCCGATCCGTTCCTGCTCGAAGACCAGCTTTCGGCCGAAGAGCGCATGATCCGCGACTCGGCGGCCGCGTTCGCCGCCGACAAGCTGGCACCCCGCATCGCCAATGATTACCTCGAAGAACGGGTCGACCCGACCATTTTTGCCGATTTCGGTGCGGCGGGACTTCTGGGCGCCACGGTACCTGAAGAGTATGGCGGGCTGGGCGCGTCCTATGTTGCCTATGGCTTGATCGCGCGCGAGATCGAGCGCGTCGATTCCGGCTATCGCTCGATGATGAGCGTACAGTCCTCGCTGGTAATGTATCCGATCCTTGCCTATGGCTCCGAAGACCAAAAGAAAAAATACTTGCCCAAGCTGGCCAGTGGCGAATGGATCGGCTGTTTCGGTCTGACCGAACCTGACGCTGGGTCTGATCCCGGAGGCATGAAGACCCGCTCTGAAAAGATCGATGGCGGCTACCGTCTGCATGGTTCAAAGACCTGGATTTCAAATTCCCCCATCGCCAACGTCTTCATTGTCTGGGCAAAAAGTGCCGCGCACGGGGGCAAGGTACGCGGATTTGTGCTCGAAGGCGGCATGAAGGGTCTGTCTGCCCCCAAGATTGGCGGAAAGCTTTCCCTGCGCGCCTCAGTCACCGGTGAGATCGTCATGGATGGGGTCGAAGTGGGCGACGAAGCGCTGCTCCCCGATGTCGAGGGCATGAGCGGGCCGTTCGGTTGCCTAAACCGGGCGCGATACGGCATTTCCTGGGGCGCCATGGGTGCGGCGGAGGATTGCTGGCACCGGGCGCGCCAATATGGCCTCGACCGCAGGCAGTTCGACCGGCCCCTGGCCGCGACCCAGCTTTTCCAGAAAAAGCTCGCCGACATGCAGACCGAAATCGCTCTGGGGCTGCAGGCATCCTTGAGGGTTGGGCGGCTGATGGACGAGGGCCGGTTCGCGCCCGAAATGATTTCGATCGTCAAACGCAACAATTGCGGCAAGGCGCTCGATATTGCGCGCCAGTCCCGCGACATGCACGGTGGCAATGGCATCCAGATTGAATATCAGATCATGCGGCACGCCCAGAACCTCGAAACGGTAAACACCTACGAGGGCACCCACGATGTCCATGCGCTCATCCTTGGGCGCGCGCAGACCGGGCTGCAGGCGTTTTTCTGATGCAGGCCGAAGCGCCGCTGACCGGTCTGCGCGTGGTCGAACTCGCACGGATTCTCGCCGGCCCATGGCTGGGCCAGACGCTGGCGGACCTCGGCGCCGAAGTCATCAAGGTCGAAAGCCCCGAAGGTGACGACACCCGCCGCTGGGGACCGCCCTTCATCGAACGCGACGACGGCAGGGGTGGCACAGAAAAGGTTGCCGCCTATTTTCACGCCGCCAACCGCTCGAAACGCTCGGTCGTGTGCGATTTCCGCGATCCCGCTGACCTTGAACGGCTCAAGGCACTGATTGCCGGCGCCGACGTGTTGGTCGAAAACTTCAAACTCGGCGGGCTCGCGCGCTACGGCCTCGATTATCCAACACTGGCCGCCATCAATCCCCGTCTCGTTTATGTTTCGATCACAGGCTTTGGCCAGACCGGCCCGCGCGCCAGCCAGCCCGGCTATGATTTTCTCATTCAAGGCATGAGCGGGGTCATGGATCTGACCGGCGATCCGGCGGGTGAGCCGCAAAAAGTGGGTGTGGCTTGGATCGACGTCTTCACCGGTCTTTACGGCGTGATCGGCGTGCAGGCGGCACTGGCCGAGCGCCAGCGCTCGGGCAGGGGCCAGCACATTGATCTTTCCCTCCTCGATGTCGGTGTGGCGGTTCTGGCCAATCAGGCGATGAATTATCTGGTCTCGGGTACCAGCCCATCCCGCATGGGCAACACTCACCCCAACATCGTCCCCTATCAGGTGTTCCCGGTCCGAGATGGACACGTCATCATCGCCTGCGGCAATGACAGGCAATTTCGTTCCCTGTGCGCCGCCCTCAATCTCCCCGCACTCTCGACCGATCCCCGCGCGATGACCAATTCCGACCGTGTAACCAATCGCGACACTGTCGTCGGTCTGCTGACCGAAGCGACAGGCCTGTGGATCAAGGCGGACCTGATAGCAGCTCTCGAAATGGCCGGCGTGCCCTGCGGGCCGATCAACACGGTCGCCGAAGCCCTTTCCGAACCCCAGATTGTAGCGCGGGGCTTAAAGATTGCCCCCCAGGCCATCCCCGGCCTGCGCACGCCGCTAAGCTTTTCGCGCAGCCGGCTGTCGCTTGAGGCCGCCGCACCCTTGCTCGGTGCTGGGACATGGGCATGGTCTCAATAGGACTGTCTTATAATGTACCCGTCCCATCGCCCAAAGGCCGACCGCCAGCCCGATAAGCAACAATCCGATGGCAAGGCCAACATAGATCAATACCGAAGCGGGAAAGCGCGCCAGCCGCGTGGAAACGGTGTGCCGTGGTGTGGCCATGGCCACCGTCTCTGCATCGGGCGGTCTGCCTGCTGCCTCGGCGTCGGTTCCCAGTGGTGCGGCGGCAGGGTCCGGCCACTCTGTCTTTTCGCCGGTTTTCCCTGAATCGATTGCATCACGCAGGGCATCTGCTGTTCTCGGAGGACTCTTGCCAGCCATCATTGTGTCCTTTGGCGCTGTCATCCCTTTCGCAACCGCTTCTGGCAGCGTGGGTTCCCTGCAACTTCCAAGGGGTGTCATCAGTTATTGAAGGGAGGAGACCGGGCGTTGGCCCGAAAAAAGGAGCAGGACCATGAAGGACAAAACGCGGGATCGCGCGCCCGCTTTCAAGGAACGCAAGCTTCCGGGGTCCGGCAGGGCTGTTCAGCAGGTCCGCGACGCCGGCGCCGAATCCACCCGCGATGACAGGTCGGGCTGGGACGACGTCGATGAAGCCGTTGACGAGACCTTTCCTGCTTCCGATGCCACGGCCAAATATTAGCCGACGAACAAAAGCCGGCCCGTGGTTTACATCTCGTTCCCCATCCCTACATTGGGGACCGTGGTTCGCAGGGTACGTCCCGGCGGGCCTTCGCTGGACCTGTCCTGAGGCCGCCTTGAGAGCACGCGGCGACGGGTCCTGAGCAAACACAAATGAAAAGGACACAGCATGACCCAGGCAAAGCACGGGGATACTGTGCGCATCCATTATACCGGACGGCTCACCGACGGCACCCAGTTCGATTCTTCAGATGGCCGTGACCCTCTCGAATTTGAGCTTGGCTCCGGCCAGATCATCAAGGGCCTCGAAGAGCAGGTCCAGGGCATGAGCGTGGGTGCCAAGGAAACTGTAACCATTCCTGCCGACGCAGCCTATGGCGCTCACCGCCCCGAAGGCGTGCAAAGCGTTCCGCGGACGCAGATTCCCGATGGGGTTGATACCTCGGTGGGCGCCCGGCTCCAGGCCACGGGCAATGACGGCCAGACCATGGTTCTGACAGTCATCGACACCTCCGAAGAGGCCGTCACCGTCGATGCCAATCACCCGCTCGCGGGCAAGGATCTGGTGTTCGACGTCGAACTGGTCGAAGTTCTTTAGTCACGCTTCAATAGGCCCGGGCGCATGTCCGGGCCATTTCGCGGTTTTCCGTAATCCGCTCTTTACCATTTCGCCGGTTTTCCAGCGTTTGGGTGGGCTTTATGCCGCCCGGTTCAGGCTTTCCCAAGATTTTTGGCCCAAGACGGTCCCACGCCCACGTGGCAGAAACACACGGCAACGGGACGACTTCGATCTATGGCAGCCATAACAGATATCGGCGAACTCGCGGCGGCGGGACAGCCGCTGCGCGCGGTAGTCCATGACTCCATTGCCAGGGCCGAGACGGCCTGGCGCCGCTTGCAGCAGGACGGGGTCTATGGCCCCTATCAGCGTTTCGACTGGGTCGCTGCCTATCTCGATGCAGGCTTTGCACCGGACGCCCATATCGCGGTCCTTACGATCCTTGAGCATGACCGCCCCATCGCTCTGATCCCCTTCGAGATCGTGAGCAAATTCGGGCTGCGCGTCGCCCAGATCATCGGCATGTCGATATCCAACGGCGATGCGCCGGTATTCGACCCGCAATCGGCACATTTGCTCACACCAAAGGCTCTTCGCGAGGCGCTGGCGACCTTGCCAGCCGATATCGTCAATTTCCATTGCGTTGCCCCGGAAATCGGAGAGCATGTTAACCCACTGGCTCGGCTCGGCGGAAATCCGGCCCCTGACAATTTCTACGTCAATGCGCTCGAGCCGGGCGATGCGCCTTTTATCGAGCAATCCTTGCCCCACAAGCGACGCACCAATATCCGTCGCTCCCAACGCCGGCTCGACGAAGGATTCGGGCCCGTAACGCTCCATCGCGCCAAAACGCCAGCTGAAGTCGAAACCATACTCGAAGTGTTCCTCGATCAGCGTGGGCGCCGTTTTGTTCAGATGGGGGTGGAGAACATTTTCCAGCGCCCCGCCTTCAGGCAGTTTTTCCGCCGATTGGCGCTCGAGGGACTCGATCAGGACCGGCCTGCCATCAGCCTGCACGCCCTTTATGCCGGTGAGACGATCGTTGCCACCAGCATCGGTACCTATGGCCCCGCCCATTATTCGCAATACATCAACTCCACAGATTACGGCGATGCATCGCGTTATTCGCTGATGGGGGTGACGCTGTCGCTTCTGGTCGACCAGCTGCGGGCCAACGGCATAAAGAGCTTGGACATGGGGCTGGGCGATTTCGACTACAAGACCGACTGGACGCACCGCCAGACCGTGTTCGACATCGTGCTGCCGGTCTCTGCGCTCGGCCATGGCGCTGCACCCCTGCTGCGGGGAGCTCGCGCGGCAAAACGCAAGATCAAGCAGACCCCGTCACTTTGGAAGCTTGCCCGTACCGCTCAATCGGCGATGGTTGGATTGCGCCGCACCGTGTTGGGACAAAGCGGGGACCGGTAACCGGTGGTCTAAAGGCCCATTACCGCCAGGCCCCACCAGGCCAGCCCGGCAGCGGGCAGGGGCAGCAGGAGCCGGGCGATCCACAGGGTGGGCTGGTTTTCGGCGCCGCTGATCACCAGTATTCCTGCGACAAAGCCGAAAAGATAGAGAGCCCCGGCAGCCAGAAGGGGCAGTGGCACCACGATAAAAAAGATCGCGCCTGGCAGTGCGACCGTCAGCAGCAGCCCAACCGACATTATGACGAGCCACGGGACATAACCCGAAATGCTCACCCGGTGTTCTGGCGTTCGCGGTTCTTCTCCAATAAAAAACAGCTTATCGGCCCTTCATTCTTACCCGAGATAAACGATGACTTACGATTATCGAATTCTGGGCGACAATCAAACGCGATTGAATTCAAGTTTGACTGTGGGCATACCATTGAGCTCAGCGGAAATGTTTGAGAAATATCAAGCCGGACGACGATGCCAAAGCCCGATAGTCAGATGGGAGTGTGAGCGTTCATGCCCTGGGGGCAGGGCGCCGGTATGTTGCAACCCTAAAGCCCCGTGAGCACGGAAAGCCAGCCGATAATCTCTATAATGGGCACAAGAAGCGATAGACCCAGACCGACTGAGGCTGCGGCGGCCAGCGTTCTTGCCCGGCGGGGCGGGGGTGGCGATGTGGGGTCAGATGGTGTCGTCCGGTCGTCTGGTCCAAACGCTTTCACGCTGCTCGCTCCCTTTGCACCACTCACCCGATTGTGAGCATGCGAGAGGGTGAGCCGCTATTGGGAGGTTTGCGTATGCGCCGCGCCGGTGGGGTGCTGTGCCGGGTCCGGTCGGGCAGCATCCATTCCTTTGTGGCTGGTCTTGGACCAGTGGTAGGGACGGAAGACCAGATCGAACCCCGCCATCACCACCGAACACCACGCCATGACCCAGTAGGCCGGCAGGGCAACCAGCCACGGCGCGATATCCTTGCGTCCGATCCTGTCCAGTCCGATGACGCTGATGACGATGGCGCCGGAATACCCCAACAGCAGTGTGCCCAGGCCCGCGACTGTCCAGAGGTCGGGGGTTCCAACCACAAGTATGTCGTAGAGCAGGCGGGCAATGGTGCCTATGAGAAACAGCCCGTGTACGCTCAGCGAGAGCACCATGCCGCCCACGAAGATGTAAAAGGCGATGAGATTGGCCCAGCCCAGATCGGCCAATAGCTTTCCCGGACGCGCCGAATGGACCAGAAGGGTCTGCATCCACCCCTTGATCCAGCGTGAGCGCTGGCGAACCCACCCTGCCACGGTTTCCGGCGCTTCTTCCAGAGTCACGCTTGCCAGGCTTTCAACACGCAGGCCCATCCGGGCCATCCGAATGCCCAGATCAGCGTCCTCGGTCACATTGAATGCATCCCAGGCGCCAATATCTTTCAGTGTAGTCGTGCGGAAGTGATTGGACGTCCCGCCCAGCGGAACCGGAAAGCCGGCCCGCCCGATGGCCGGCAGCAGCACGCCGAAATGGCCAGCATATTCGGCGGCGAACATGCGCGTGATCCAGTTCCGCGAAGCGTTGGCAATCACCAGTTCTCCCTGCAGGCATTCAAGCGTCGGATCCTCGGCAAAAAGGCTGGCTGCGGTTCGCAATTGTCTCGGATGAGGAAGATCCTCGGCATCGAAAACCACAACATGCTCGCCCCGTGCCAGTGGTAGTGCGTAATTGAGGGCTTTGGGCTTGGTATAGGGGCGGCAGCGCGGCACGACGATCAGCGAAAAGCGCGTGTCGCCCAGCTGGGCGCGCGCGGCGCTCACGGTGGTCGGGCTGGCGCTTTCGACAACGAATTTGATGTCGAGTTTTTCGGCCGGGTAGTCGCGGCCTTATGTATCAAACGCACCAAGCGTTAGATGCCTCTAAGGCCGGGTAGGAGAGTATCCGGTGAGAAAAAATCTAAAGACTCCACATACCTCCAGTTTCGGGGCATGTTCGATCCATGAAGCTTGTTGTTGGAAGAATTCTCAGTGCTATCATTTCCTCCGGTGGATGGCTCCTTTTAGGAGTGCGCACCGTGCTTGACATGATCGGCTACTCCACAGCCCCTGATGACGCAGCAGTCGCTATTTCCAGGTTAGACGAGTTCTTGGGATGGCTTATGCGTGTCCCTTGGTGGGCAGTATTTGCATTCGCCTTGCTATCAACGATGTGGCTCATGTGGGTATCATGGCCGCGCCCCAATACGGCAACCGACCCATTGCAATCGCCCCAAGAAGAAGTCTCGCCGCCCGTAAATGAGGGGCCGCTTATAGCCATAAACGGAAAGTTTTTCGCCAATGAAAGGGTGGTTCTGGACGGGAAAAGTCATACGGGGTGCACATTTGAAGCGTGCACTCTTGTTTATAACGGATCAGAGAATGTTGGGTTCAATCACAACAAGTTGGTTCCACCCATAGCGATCTCTAGTGACGACCCAAAAATAGAGATGGCAATGCTGCTGCTTCACGACTTGGGGCTGCTGAAAATACCGTTTCGTGATGAAACGGGAGCGTTCCGCGCCGCATCAGGTTTGGCAGAAGTTAAATCCGGAGATCAGCCGAGCCAACAGCCTCAAGGCAAGCCAGCATAAATGCTGCGGTAAATTTTCCCCGGCTTAGCTTGTTCCTGATATTAGCTTCCCGCTCCACTATCCCAATTTCTCCCAGTTTCTCGACAAGCTGGGCATAGGTTACGCCTTTGCGTTTCAATTCAGCTTTAAGGAGGTTTGCCGCCTTCATTTCCCAGTCGGTCTTTTCGGCCATGTATCACCTGTGATGCAAAAAGTATCGCAAACGATGATATATGCCCTTGCCATTGATACGTCAACGTACTATATACGATGCATAAGCATCGGAGATAGTTACAATGGCACAGCATTTCCTCCTTTCGGCACAGGCCCGCACCCTTTCGCTTCGCGATATCTACAAGGGTGGCGAGGAAAAGGCTTACGATACGTTCAAGGCAATGCGTTGGGCAGATGGCGAACCTGTTTGCCCCAAGTGCGGTTGCTTTGAAGCCTACGAAATCACCACGCGCCGCAAGTTCAAGTGCAAGGGTTGTTACGCCCAGTTCTCCGTCACATCGGGCACCATCTTTGCCAGCCGCAAAATGGCTTTCGTGGACCTGCTGGCCGCGATCTGCATTTTCGTCAACGCTGTGAAGGGCCTTTCGGCTCTCCAGTTCAGCCGCGATCTGGACGTGCAATACAAGACCGCATTCGTCTTGGCTCACAAGCTGCGCGAAGCTCTCGCCGCCGAAGTCGAGAACGCAACCCTTGAGGGCGAAGTCGAGATTGATGGCGCTTACTTTGGTGGCCATATCCGCCCCGCGAATTTCGCGGAGGATCGCGTTGACCGCCGCCTTGCAAAGCACCAGACCGGTACCCGTCGCGTTGTAATTGCCCTTCGCCAGCGCAAGGGCCGCACTCGCACCTTTGTTGCCACACACGAGGGCGAAGGCGTTGCCATTGCCTCACAGATCGTTTCGCGCAAGTCTGTAATCTATGCTGACGAAGCTGGCCACTGGGATCGTCTGCACGAAGGCTGGCCAACTGGCCGCATCAACCACAGCGAAGCCTATTCAGCCGATGGCACCAATACCAATCAGGTCGAAAGCTACTTCTCGCGCCTTCGTCGCATGGTCACTGGCCAGCATCACGGCGTTTCGCCAAAGTACCTTGGTGCATACTCTGCCCACGCCGCATGGCTTGAAGATCACCGCCGCCGCGACAATGGCGGGAACGCTTTGGCCGTTGTCGCCAACGCAATGACGCATCCGGTCAGCCGTGTGTGGAAAGGGTATTGGCAACGGAACGCAGCATGAACGTTCATGATTATGGCAAGATCGCGAATCGCTGTACGATAGTTCTGTTTATCTGGTGGTCAGATAGACGAAACCGGCCAGGCGGTAGGACGCGAGACCGGTTTCTTGATAAGTCTAAGCCGGTGAGGGCTCGAATTTGTGCACGGACATTTTGTACTACACACGCCATACACAATCAAGCCCAATCCGGTTTCCGCATAAGGAAACCTTTATATGCCCACCTTGTATTGGTCCGGTAATTCGGGCAACAGCTACGGCTTCCACATCTACCCTGTAGGGACAGAGTTTATTCCCTCACCTGCGGTCTACATGCTTTGCCACGAGTTCCTTCATGGTGGCGTCCTCAAGTATGGAGCCCTTTATGTAGGCGAGGCGGAGTCCCTCTATGATCGCCTCAACGCCGACGTGGCTTCTGGACGGCATGACGGGTATAAACGCGCCCAAGCCTACGGGCTCACGCACATCGGTCTTCACTTCGTCGCGAGTGAGCCCGATCGCCTCTGGATTGAAAAAGATATCCGGCATGGTGTTAACCCCGTTTGCAACCGCGAGCCCGTACCGCTGAGCGCGCTCGGAAGCTTCAATCTTAAATTCTAAACGCTAAGTGGGGGTGAACGGTTTCGTTGGCCCCCACAAAACAGCCGTACCGCGCTTCCCTTGCCTCTTGATCGGGCCGCGCCGTTTCTCCTGTAGCCGGAGCGCTTGCACAACCCTATAGGCCACGGCTTTCTTCAAATGCCGATCTGTCTCGTCAAACCCTTTGCGCCGGATGATCCACAGCGCCAGTTCCCGTGTATCCATAGGGCCATCGGCAAGCGCTTCCTTGCACATCTTTACTACCTCGCCGCGCTTGAACACGCGGTTTATGTCCATAAGGACCGGATGACGGGCGTTTTCGTCTGGTCGCTCAAATAGCACGATGGTCGCGTTTACGTGCGCCAGCATGGTTCTGGCGTCGTCTATCTCACGCTCCAGGCTGGCTATGTGAGCCGCTATCCGGTCGGCCTTGGTGCGGAGGGTGTTTATAACTTGGGGCGTGTCGCTCATAGCTAGACAATAGCATCACAGGCGATTACAAACAGCCATATCGTTGGTGCGTTTGATACATAAGGCCGGGTAGTCGAGGGCCTGCATGGCACATGCGATCTGGGGCACCATATGCGCTTCGTCGCGCATCGGCACCAGCACCGTATAGACCGGCAACTCGCGGTCATCGAGCAGGCTCTTGGGCCGCAACGCCTCGTTGCGTTCAAAGGTAAAGGCCGCCCACAACCGAAAGCCCGAGGGCAGAGCCAGCACCAGCGCCAGCACGGCAAGCAGAGGCGCCAAACTGAGAAGACCCGGCATCACAGCAACCGCGGCCAGCACAGCCGTGGCTGCGACAAAGCCCGCCCGCACCCCGCTCGGAAGATCGAGATGCGCGCTGGCGAACGGAAAACGGCGCGCCAGCCGTTGGAGGGCATTGGCTGCCAAAAGCTGGGGATTGGTCTGTGCGATTGCTGCGTCCAGGGTCGCAGGCGAAACGATGCACAGCCGCCGACGCAGATTTTCGTCATCGCCGATCCGTTCCGCCAGGCCACGCAGATGACCAAGACCTGGTGACAGGAACAACACTTCGTTTCCCTCGATATGCCCGCGGACCGAACGCAGGCCCCCGAGGTGGTCGACATCGGCATTGGCATTGGCATCGAGCGGGGAGAGGAAAGGCGCTATGTCGGTGCTGTGCGGCACGCCCAGAAAGGCGGCAGCCTGCCGGTAGGGTTTTTCGCGATCGCTCTGGTCCAGGGCGGCCAGAACCTCTATGGGGTCGGCGCCGATATGACGGGCGCGGTCAAGTGCGTCATCGACCACACGCCGGGACCAGCCCGGCTGCATGCCCAATGCCTCAGCGAGTTCGACATCGTCAAACGGTCGCACGACGTTCATATGCCCCAATCGTCGCCCCAACCCTACCAATTGTTTTGGCAATCGGCCATAACGAGGTTCAAATTTGTTCAAGACCTTGGAATTTATGGTGACAGTGTTTCGGGCAGTCCTTTTTGCCGCCTGCATTATTGTCGGAGGGGCTGGCGGTGTTATCGGCCAGAACCTGCCGGTCCACGTCGATCCGGGCGCGCGCGACGACACGATAGACCCCGTCGCGGTTCCCGCCCTGCGTTTCCTGACTACGTCCGATTTTCCTCCCTTCAACTATACAGACGCGGCAGGGCGGCTCGCCGGCTTCAATGTCGATCTGGCCGATGCCATTTGCGCCCGGCTCGAAGCGCGCTGCACCATTCAGGCCTGGCCCTGGAACCGGGTGCAGGACGCGCTGGCCGACAATCAGGGAGATGCCTTGATCGCCGGGCTCGACATCGCCGGCAGTGCTGGAGAGCGCTTCGATTTCTCACGCATCTACCTGCAATTGCCCGCACGGTTCGTGATGCAAAAGCCGGTCGCCCCCGACTTCGATCCCCTCACCATGGTCGGCAAGGTCGCGGCCCGCGAGGGTTCGGCCCATGCCGAATTGGTCGAACGCACGCTCGATCGCGCCGAAATCGCTTTCTATGACAGCGAATTTGAAGCACTAAATGCCGTGGCAGCCGGCGACGCCGACGCCTTTTTCGGCGATGCCGCCCGCGCCTCGTTCTGGCTTAACGAAAACCCCGATTGCTGCGCCTTTGCGGGCGAAGCCTATTTCCGCCCCGACCTGTTCGGAGCCGGACTGGCGGTGGCCGTTCCGGCGGGTCTGGACAATGTCCGTGTCGCCATCAACTGGGCCCTGACCCGGCTGCAGCGCGAGGGCAGGATCGACGAGATCTACCTGCGCTGGTTCCCGGTCAGTTTCTATTGACCCTCAATTACAGCCGCCGATGTCTGATCCGTGCCGAAGTTTCGATCGCCGCCGTCGTCAGCCGATCAATCGAGAACGCATCGCGGATCATTTCCAGCATGCGCAATTCTTCCTGGTTGAGCTTGAGATCGACCGTGACGATCTCGACGGCAATGGCGTAGGCGGTTTCCTGTAGCCTTGGCTCGAGGGTCTGGGCAATCTGGTCGAGCAGGGCATCGAGCCCGGCCTTGTTGACAGTCTCGACGCAGGATGAGGCGACTTCGGGCAGGCGCTCGATATCGAAATTTTCAAACACCGGCCAGCGGCTGATGAGCGCGGCGAACCGGTCCATTTCCCGATCGGTCACATCCTTGTCGGACACCGCGGCCATCACCATCACATGGACAAGGGCATCGGTTGCGGAAAGCTGCATGAAATCACCTGGGCTCGGTTGGAGGCGCGCGCAAATCTAGAAAGTGCAGCGCAGTGGCGCAAGGGCTCTCGATCATCGGCATTGACCTTTGGAAGTGGTTGGTGCAACACCGCGGCCTGAAATCTCCCAGTCTGACTAAAGGATGGGCTCAAGTGTCCCAGACCCTGCCCCCTCTCGATCCCTCGGCCATTGCTGCCGCCCCCAACGCCCGTGCCTGGCCGTTTGAGGAAGCCAAAAAGGTTGTGCGCCGCGCCGAGAAACTGGGCAAGGACGAGGTGATCTTCGAGACCGGCTACGGCCCTTCGGGCAAGCCCCATATCGGCACGTTCGGAGAGGTGATGCGCACCACAATGGTGCGCACCGCGTTCCGGCTTCTGACCGGCGATGCGATCAAGACCCGGCTGATCTGTTTTTCCGACGATATGGACGGCATGCGCAAGATCCCCGACAACGTGCCGTCGCGCGAAGCGCTGGAGCCCTATCTCCAGATGCCCCTGACGGCCGTGCCCGATCCCTGGACCAATGAGTTTCCCAGCTTCGGCGAACACAACAACGCCATGCTGCGCCGGTTCCTCGACACCTTCGGGTTCGATTACGAATTCGCCAGCGCCACCGATTATTACAAGTCGGGAAAGTTCGATACGATGCTGCTGCGCGCGCTCGAACGCTATGACGACATCATGGATGTCATGCTTCCCACGCTCGGCGCGGAGCGGCAGGCTACCTATTCGCCCATCTTGCCCATTTCGCCGATTTCGGGCCGCGTGCTTTACGTTCCCATGAAGGAAGTCAACGCCAACGACGGCACGGTAACCTTCGCCGACGAGGACGGGCGCGACGTCACCATTCCGGTGACGGGCGGCAACGCAAAGCTGCAGTGGAAGCCCGATTTCGGCATGCGCTGGGCCGCGCTCGGGATTGATTTCGAGATGTTCGGCAAGGATCATCAGACCAATCAGGTGATCTATGACAGGATATGCTCGATCCTCGGCGGTACCCCACCCGAGCATTATGTCTACGAACTGTTCCTCGACGAAGAGGGCCAGAAGATCTCCAAATCCAAGGGCAATGGCATCACCATCGACGAATGGCTGACCTACGCGTCTTCGGAAAGCCTCTCGCTGTTCATGTTCCAAAAGCCAAGAACGGCCAAGCGGCTCTATTTCGATGTCATCCCCAAGGCGGTGGATGAGTATTTCACCTTCGCCGCCAAGGCGCAGGCCGAAGATGCAGGCCAGCTTCTGGAAAACCCGACCTTCCATATTCATTCCACCATGCCGCCGGCATACGATATGCCGGTGAGCTTTGCCCTGCTGCTCAACCTCGCCACAGCGTCAAACCCCGAAAGTCGCGAGGTTATGTGGGGTTACATTTCAGCCTACGCCCCCGGCGTGACGCCCGAGACCCATCCCCATCTCGATGCGCTGGTGGGCTACGCCATGCGCTATTTCGAGGATTTCGTTGAAAAGACCTATCGCGCGCCCGACGATGTCGAGCGCAAGGCACTCGAAGACCTCTCCGATAGCCTGTCGAAACTCCCCGCTGATGCGGGTGGAGAGGCGATCCAGAACGCTGCACTTGATGTGGCGCGCGAGATCGAACGCTATCAGGACCACAAGCGCCTCGGCCCCAATGGTGGCCCGGGCGTGTCCGGCGCCTTCTTCCAGATGCTCTATCAGGTGCTGATCGGCCAGGAACGCGGCCCCCGCTTCGGCTCGTTCGCCGCTCTTTACGGCATCGAGAACACCCGCAAGCTGATCGAAAAGGCGCTAAGCGGGCAACTGACCTCCCGGAGCTGAAAGGCGATGGCGGTCACCCCCGACCTCGCTGAACTCGAGGCCACGATCGCACGCATGGAAGAGCGTTTCGATGCCGATCTACGCGCCTCCGGTCTGATGGCATCCTATCGCGATCTGTGTGCCCGCTTCGAAGCCGACCTCGTCGATCCGCGCGATATTGCCCTCAGCCGCGCCGCCGCTTTGATGATGGTAAAATATCAGCTCGGGGAACCTTGACCGAACGCACCCTCCCGGCGCTGGCCATTTTGGCTCGTCCATTGGCCGTGACCGGTCAGACCGGCAGGGTTCAGTGGTCGTCCGGAACCACTGGAAATTTACGCGATGCTACTGGCTGGCCCACAAAATCCGGGCGATCCAGTCGATTTCTTCGGGCTTGAAAACCCGCGGCGGATGGTCGGGATTGATCGAGTGCAATTCGATCTGTTTTTCAGTGCGCCGGTGCAAGATCTTGGCCATGACCTCGCCTTCCTGCGTGCGCGCCACTACACGGTCACCGCGCCGCAACTGTTCGGTGGGCGAAACGATGATGTAGTCGCCGTCGCGATAGAGCGGCTGCATGGATTCCCCTGTAACCTCGAGTGCATAGGCCGTGCCGTCGCCCAGCCCGGGGAACCGGACCTCATCCCATCCCTGGCCCGCTGGAAAGCCTGCCGCATCGAAATAACCGCCCGAGCCTGCCTGCGCAAAACCCAGCAGCGGCACAGCGCGGCTGGCCGCGGCGCTCTGGCTGTAATTGAGCCCACCCGAAAGCAGAGAATCGAAATTTTCGCTGGTGGCCTCGAGCACCTTGGCAATCGATTCGGTCGATGGCCAGCGCTCCCGCCCGTCCTTGCTGACGCGCTTGGAGGGATTGAACGCCGTCGCATCCAGCCCCGCCAGCTTGGCAAGGCCCGACGCCGACAGGCCATGTCGGTCGGCTAGGCTGTCGAGGGCTTCCCATATGGCGCGATGAGACAACATAGACAAACAGGTTCCAAAAAAGGAATAATATCCCCACAATCTGGAAACTAGTCCTATTACGGTGTTAGTCTCTTGTAAAGATGTTTCCATGCTTGGCACGGTCACCATCGGCAGTTAGACCATGCGGCACAGGAGAACACATGGCCGAGCCGATCTATAAAATCGCTTCAACCCAGGATTGGGCGAACGCGCGCAAATCGGGGGAACTGGCTGGTACGCCGGTCGATATCGCCGACGGGTATATCCATTTTTCCACCGCCGCCCAACTGGCCGAAACGCTGGACAAGCACTATCGCGGCGCTGCCGGGCTGGTGCTCGCAACAATCGACCCCGATCTGATCGGCACCGATCTGGTCTGGGAGCCCTCGCGCGGCGGGCAACTTTTCCCCCATCTTTATGCACCCCTGCCCATGGCGGCCGTCATCGCAGAGCGCGATCTCGCCGCGCGGCCCGATGGCCGGTTCGACCTGCCGGAGATTTCGTGATGGGCTTTGGAGATCTGCTGCGCAACGCAACGATGCAGAAACTGGCTCAGGACATGCTGATGCGCATGGACGCAGAGACCGCGCACAGGGCCACGATCAATGCACTCAAATTCGGCTTGGTACCCTCTGCCGCGCCGTCTCCGGACAGCCTGGCGACCAGGTTCTGCGGCCTGGATTTGCCCAACCCCATCGGCATGGCACCGGGTTTCGACAAGAATGCCGAGGTGTTCGGCCCACTCGCCAAGGCAGGGTTCGGGTTCGTGGAAGTGGGAACGGTCACGCCTCGCCCGCAACAGGGCAATCCAACTCCCAGAGTGTTCCGCATCCCTGAGGTCATGGGAGTGGTCAACCGGTTGGGTTTTAACAATGACGGCCACGAGGCTGCCTTTGAACGGTTAAAAAACCGCGTACCGGGGCAGGTCGTTGGCATCAATATCGGCGCCAACAAGGACAGCACCGATTTCGTCGCCGACTACGTGGCGGGGGTGAAGACCTTCTCGCCATTGGCCGACTATCTTACCGCCAACATCTCCTCGCCCAATACGCCCGGCCTCCGCAATCTTCAGTCTGAAGATGCCCTCAGGCGTCTGTTGGCTGCTTTGGTCGAAACCCGCGCCGCTCAACCCCGGCAGACATCGATCTTGCTCAAGATTGCGCCGGATCTTGAGCAAACTGAAATGGATTCCATCGCCAGAACAGTGCTCGAAAGCGGCATTGACGGGCTGATCGTTTCCAACACGACAATTTCGCGCGATAGCGTGGCCGGCCTTCAAAACGCCAGCGAAGCCGGCGGACTTTCGGGAAGACCGCTTTTCAATCTGGCAACGCAGCGCCTCGCCCAGATGCGCCTGCGGCTCGGTCCGGCTTTCCCGATAATCGGGGTTGGTGGCATTCACTCGGCCCAAAGCGCAATTGCCAAACTCGAGGCCGGCGCCAATGTCGTCCAGCTCTATTCGGCTCTGGTCTATGGCGGGCTCGAAATGGTCGAGGAGATTAAGTCCGGGCTCGCGCAAGCCGTCACTGAACGCAGGCTTTCCAATGTATCGGGACTCACTGGTGTGGCGGTCAGGGACTGGGCCGAAGGCAGGATAGCGATCTAGGCGAAAATCTCGTTCTTCCGCCGTTCGATGGCGACTGCATAAATGCCGGCTCGCACGAGCAGCAGCACGTGCAGCGCGATCCACAACCCCCAAAGGCCCAGGATCGGCTGCAGGATAATGGCGGTTGCAAGATAGACAATGAGTGAAACGATCATCCCGTTGCGCATCGTAACGTTGAAGGTCGCGCCGATCATCACGCCGTCATAGACGAAGGCAGGCATCCCGGTGAGCGGGGTCAGGGCTGCCATCACCAGATAGATCCGGGCCATTTCGCGCACTTCGGTGTTGGTGGTCATCAGATCGATGGCCAGCCAACCAAAGCTGAGCAAAAGAGCGCTTAGAGTTCCCGCGATCAGCAGGCCCCAGCCCAGCGTGAGTTTGGTCGCGCGCTCGAAAGCCGGACGCCAGCGCGCCCCGACCGCTTTGCCGCACAACTGCTCGGAGGCCGTGGCGATTCCGTCTAAAAAGAATGCCGAGACCGAAAACAGCTGCAGCAGAATGGCATTGGACGCCAATTCGATCTCGCCCATACGCGCCCCTCGCGCAGCGAAATAGGCAAAGGCGCCCATCAGGGCCGCCGAGCGGATGATAAGATCCCGGCTCAAACCGATCATCCGCTTGATCGCCGCAACGTCGAGCAGGGCCGCAAGGGTCGTATTGGCAAGGATCGACTTGATGCCGCCATAATGGCGTATGGCAATGACCACCCCGGCGACAGCGGCAACGCCTTGCCCGATAACAGTGGCCCAGGCCACGCCGGGAACGCCCCAGCCCAGCCCCAGAACAAACCAGACGCTGAGCACGATATTGACGACGTTGATGAGAATTTGCAGCCACATGCCGGTGCGCGCATCGGCCCGACCGTAAAACCATCCCAACAGCACAAAATTGATGAGCACGAACGGCACCGACCACATGCGTATGCCCATATACTCGGCAAACGCCCCCGTGGCATCGGGTGGCGGAGCCAGCGCGGTCGCAAACCCGAGATAGATGGGATAGGAGAGCGCCAGAAGCAGCGCACTTAACAGGGCTGCAGCGACCATGGCTCGGGCCATATGCAACAGCCCGTCGAGCGGATCGCGTGCGCCGACCGCCTGTGCGGTCAGACCGGCCGTTCCAAAACGCAGGAAAAAGGCCAGGGCGAAGACGACGCTGAACGCTGCAGCACCGAGCGAAAGCCCACCCAGCAGTCCCGCATCGCCCAATTGTCCGATCACGGCGGTATCGATGATGCCTGCCACAGGCTCGGTGATAAACGCCACCGAGGCCGGGACGGCTATGGCCCACACATCGCGATGGCGAACCTCGAAAGGGTGAACCGATTGAGTCATCAGGGGAACCGGAAAAGGGAGGAAACCTATCCTAGCCGATTCCGTGCCCCGGCCCTAGCTCTCAAAGTCGCTCTTTTTGAGCAGAACGGGCCGGGTCGGAACCTGACAAACCGGCATGATCTCGATGGAGTTGACGTTCACATGCGCCGGCAAGTTCGCCAGCCACCAGACAGTGTTGGCGATGTCCTCGGGCAGAAGCGGCTCGTTATCGGCATACATTTTTTCGTTGGCCTCGAAATCCCCACCGGTCCGCACGGCGGTAAATTCCGATTTCGCATGGCCCGGTTCCAGCGAGGTGATGCGGATACCGGTGCCCATGGTATCGGTGCGCAAATTCATCGAGAACTGGTGCACGAAGGCCTTGGTCGCGCCATAAACATTGCCGCCGGTATAGGGAAAACGCCCGGCAATCGAGCCGACATTGATGATCGATGAACCGCGGCCCACCTGTTTGACCAGCGGCAGAACTTCCAGCGTCGTGTGCAGCAGCCCCACGATATTGGTGTCGATCATGGTCTGCCATTGGTCGGTATCGATATCGGGAACCGCACCCGTGCCCAGCGCCAGCCCGCCATTGTTGAACAGGCACGTGACGGGTTTGAAATTTTCGGGGATGGCCGCGACGGCGTGTCTGATCGAGGTCTTGTCGGTAAGATCCATCTCGATGCCATGAACGATTTCGGGGAATTCGGCTTCGAGCTCGACCAGCCGTTCGCGCCTACGGCCCGTGGCGATGACCTTCCAGCCGTTCTGTGCAAAAAGCCGCGCGGTGGCCGCGCCGAAGCCGGACGTGGCGCCGGTAATGAAGATGACGGGAGACATGGGCAAGACCTTGAATGGCTCTGGATTGGAAAGGCGGAGCGTGTCGCTCGCGCCATCCTAATTGCCGCAGCCGATCTGCTCAACAGGCTATGAGCTAGCGCCGCCGCCCCGCCGCCATCAACCGCCCGATGAACCACAGGGGCAAAACGATCACCGCACCGGTCAGCATATAGGCAAATCCGTCACGGAAGACTTCGAACCCATTATCGAAGATCGAATTGATGAAGCCCTGGATCGAGCGGAAGATGGCATCGGGGCTGATCCCGAAGATCGACATCAGAAAGCCTACGACCAGGCTCATCAGGATCAGCCGGACAACGACCCGTCCCGGCGTTCCGCCAAGAAACGATTCCAGCCAGCTCGGTCTTTGATTTGTCTCGCGGTTGTCCATAGTCTCGGGCATCGGTCCATCGGGTCCATCGATTCTGCTCATGATGCCACATAGGCGCCGATCTTGGCCAATTAAAGAGCTTCCGATATTGTGATCCCACTTTCCCCGATCGTTGCAGACTGGTTTGCCGCCAAGGGGTGGCAGGCGCGCCCGCACCAATTGGCCGTGCTCGAAGCCGAGCGCGCCGACCTCGCCATGGGCTACCGGCCCCGGCGCTGGA
>NZ_CAXAXY010000056.1:0-19222 GCF_963972885.1 uncultured Pelagibacterium sp.
TATTTCAGCCGCCATGGTCGCCGAAACGCAAGGCAAAGCGATCTACGACGGGGTCGAACGGGCCGAATTGCTCGATTTTCTCGGAGCGCAAGGGCGGGTTGCGGATATCGTGACGGCGGCCGACGTCTTCATGTACTGCCCGGCATTGCCACCGATTTTCGCCCTGGTCAGTCGGGTGTTGCGGGCCGGCGGGATTTTTGCGTTTTCGGTGGAGCGCCATGATGGGGCGGACAGTCAGTGGCTTCAGGCTTCGCTGCGTTTCGCGCATAATGGGGAGGCGATCCGGGCCGCTCTTGATGAGGCGGGGCTGGACATCGTGCGCGTGAGCGAGGAGACGATCCGGCGCGATCGCGGCCAGCCTGTGACCGGACTTTTGTTCGTGGCACGCAAGCCCGAAAACATTGAGGGGCTGGAGGTTTCGGACATCGATCTGGGCGTTGAAGTGCCGGCGGCGCCGATCAATTGAGCTGGTCCCCGGGGATCGGTTGCGACCCCCGGGGAGGGCTTGTCAGAAGGTCAGGTTGCACGCCCTGCGAATGGCGATCTGGACCGGCGAAGGGGGCAGGGCCGGATCGAAGTCGTGTGCGGGCATCAGCGGTGGCTGGGCCATGAACTTGACGCGGCTCCCCCTGTTGGGCTGGGCTGCGTGAACCAGGAACGGGTGGCACAGATAGACCGTCCCGGCGGGGCCGGTTGCCAGCGCTTCCGGACATTTTTCCGTACCGGCAAAATTGGTGGCCATCATCTGGTGCATGGTCGCCCCTTCCTCGCCGAAGGGCAGGAGAAAGCGGGCCATATCCCTATGCGAGCCCACGCGGATGCGGGTGGGGGCATCGTCTTGTGCGACATCGGAGAACAGGAACAGCATCAGAAGGGCCCGGCCCTTCGATTTGATGTTGGCCCGGATCGAGAAGAAGTCGTTGGGATCGTCGGTCGGCAGCATGTAGCTGGCATCGATATGCCAGCCATCGTCACCCGGCGCCTGGTCCGAAGGGAAGCGGATCGGGAATGTGCCCAGGCCCTGCGGTGCAAGCCAGCGGCCTTCGCCCACCAACTGGTTGTATGCGAAATGGAGCCGTTCGGTGTTGGCGGCCTCGCGGAACGGGGCATCGGCATAGCCGCCGAGGCGGATCACCGGTTTTGTCCAGGTCGAGGGGTCGTCGGGGTCGCAACCGGTGTCGCGCCAGAGGATGGCGCGGCCCTGAGCGGCCAGATTTGCAGAAAAGGCGTTATCGAGTCTGACGAAACCGTCGGTGACAAAGGTTTCGATCTGCGCCGGGGTCAGCGCGTTTTCTGTTGCAGGCATTTGGAAAGTCCATGAATTCGCAGTGCTGCACGAGGCAATTTGCGGGCCGCCAAGCGGCCCGGCTCAAATGCTTCCGGACGGGAAGCGCCAATCAGGCGCTCAGGAAGACCGCGAACTTGTTGGACATCATCATCATGGGCGCAACACTATCGGATTTGTGATTTCCGTCAACGCTCGACGCCGGCTTGCATCAGGTACACCTGGCCGGCGATTTCGAGGCGGCGGAACAGCATTTCGGAAAGAGCGTCGTCGTTGACCAGTGTTTCGCGCCAGACGCTGTCGATCATTGCGTCCTGGCCCAGATCACGGTCGATGCCGATGAAGCGATAGGGCTGGAAATTGCGGGCCGCTTCGGGATGTTCGCCGCCGGTCCACTGATAGGTGCCCGATTCTGCGCTGGCCCAGAAGCCCAGGACGGCCAGTTCCGCAATCGTGTGCGCGGGCGTGGACAGCCCATCCACCGCGTCAGGATATTGAGCCGGCCAGTCGGGCAGGGTGCCGCTCATCTCCTGCCAGTCGGCCATATCTTCAAATGAAGCGTAGGGATCCAGGCAGGGACGACCGGTGCACTCGTCATCGGCAGCGTCTTCGGGCGAAATGATGCGGTTGGAGACCTCGCGTACCATCGCTGCATTGTTCATCAAGGGCGTGAAGACGAAACGCCAGGCCATGTGATAGCCGGTGCCGAAGTCGTCGGGCGTGCCCACATTTTCCGCGCCATAAGCCTCGATTGTATCATTGCGAATTTGCGGACCGAGATTGTAGTGGCGCAGTTCGATGAAGCTGACTGTCCCGGCGTCCCGGTCGATCATCTCGCCGTATGAAATGGCAGTGCGGGTCCGGGTCGAGGGGATGGCGCTGGTGGCCGTCAGCACGGCCTTTTCGATAGGCCCGATCGGGCCGCCGGGGGAAATCGTTTCCAAATCGAGCCAGAAGGCGTTGAGGTCCTGTTCGGTGGTTACAGGATCGAGGCGTTCAAAGCCGGGGGCTCCAACGAACTTGATGACGGCGTCGGTGACTTCGCTGCTCTGGGCGAAGGCCGGTCCGGTGAAAAGCAAAATAGCGATGGCCGAAAGTCGTTTCATTGCGCGTCCCCTGTGCATGAAAACCGGAGCCAACTATTCAGCCTGCCCCAGCATGTGGTCAAGGTCCGGGGCGGAGGTCCAACAAAAAAGGGCGCCGAAGCGCCCTTTGGAAACCTTTGGATCAGGCTGCGAAATAGTCCTGCAGCGCTCTCACCGAGAAGTTGCCGCTGCGGTAGGCGAGGATGCCCTGGACGGCTGCAACCGTGCCGGGGATGGTCGTGTAGTAGGGCACCTTGCTCATCAGAGCGGCGCGGCGGATGTCACGGCTGTCGGATACGGCCTTGACGCCATCGGTGGTGTTGATGACCAGTTGGACCTCACCGTTCTTGATGGCATCGACGATGTGCGGGCGGCCTTCGAGCACCTTGTTGATCTTGGTGCATTCGATGCCCTGTTCGGCCAGGAACCGTTGGGTGCCGCCGGTGGCGATGATCTTGAAGCCGGCATTGGCCAGGTCGCGGATAGAGTCGACGATGGTGGCCTTGTCCTCGTCGCGGACCGAGACGAAAACCGTGCCTTCACGCGGAACCTTGGTGCCGCTGCCGAGCTGGGATTTGGCAAAGGCGGTGGCGTAGTCGGTGTCGAGACCGATCACTTCGCCGGTCGATTTCATTTCCGGGCCGAGAACCGTATCGACGCCGGGGAAGCGGGCGAAGGGGAAGACTGCCTCCTTGATCGCGATGTGCTTGATTTCACGCTCTTCGAGATTGAAGGATGCGAGCTTTTCGCCAGCCATGATGCGCGCGGCGATCTTGGCGATCGGGTAACCGATGACCTTGGCGACGAAGGGCACTGTACGCGAGGCGCGGGGGTTCACTTCGAGGACGTAGAGGGTGCCGTCTTTCAAGGCGAACTGCACGTTCATCAAGCCACCGACATTGAGTGCGCGGGCCATTTCGGCGGCCTGGCGCTTGAGTTCGGCGATGATTTCGGGGCTGAGCGAATGGGGCGGGAGCGAGCAAGCGCTGTCGCCCGAATGGATGCCCGCCTCCTCGATATGCTCCATGATGCCGGCAATGAACACGTCCGTGCCATCGCACAGGCAATCGACGTCGATTTCGACGGCGCCCTGAAGGTAGCTGTCGAACAGCAAGGGATTGGCGGCGAGGACCGAATTGATCTGGCCGGTCTTGTCGTTGGGGTATTTGTGCCGGATTTCGGGCGGGACCAGTTCAGTCAGGGTGGACTGGACGTAGCGCTCGAAATCATCGGCGGAATGGCAGATGACCATGGCGCGGCCGCCCAGAACGTTGGAAGGGCGAATGACCAGCGGGAAGCCCAGCCCCTCGGCGATGATGCGGGACTGTTCGAGCGAATAGGCGATGCCGTTGCGCGGCTGGGTGAGATCGAGCCGGTTGAGAAGCTTCATGAACTGGTCGCGGTCTTCGGCAAGGTCGATCTTGTCGGGCTGGGTGCCCAGGATCGGGATGCCGGCGCGTTCGATGGCATTGGCCAGCTTGAGTGGGGTCTGGCCGCCGAACTGGACGATGACGCCGTGCAGCGTGCCGTTCTGCTGTTCGGTCTTTAGAATTTCGAGAACGTCTTCTTCGGTCAGCGGCTCGAAATAGAGGCGGTCGGAGGTGTCGTAATCGGTCGAGACGGTTTCGGGGTTGCAGTT
The DNA here is from genome assembly GCF_963972885.1 of uncultured Pelagibacterium sp. NCBI lineage: Bacteria > Pseudomonadati > Pseudomonadota > Alphaproteobacteria > Hyphomicrobiales > Devosiaceae > Pelagibacterium > uncultured Pelagibacterium sp. Next base: position 4,010 of record NZ_CAXAXY010000056.1, read on the forward strand.
GACCATGATGGTCTCATAGCCGGCATCGGACAGCGCGAAGGCGGCGTGGCAGCAGCAATAGTCGAATTCGATGCCCTGGCCGATCCGGTTCGGGCCACCGCCAAGGATGACGACCTTTTTTCTGTCGGTGGGGTTGGCTTCATCGGCAACCACACCGGCAAACGGGGTTTCGTAGGTCGAATACATGTAGGCCGTGGGCGAGGCGAATTCGGCAGCGGACGTGTCGATACGCTTGTAAACCGGGCGCACGCCGAGGGTGTGGCGATGGGTGCGCACGTCCTTTGACGTCTTGCCCGACAATTCCGCAAGGCGAGCATCGGAAAAACCCATGGCCTTGAGGCTGCGCATCTGGCCTTCGGTTTCCGGCAGGCCGTGTTCGCGGACCTTGGCTTCGGTGTCGACGATGGCCTGGAGCTGCTCGAGGAACCACGGGTCAATATGGCAGGCATCAAAGATCATCTGATGGTCATAGCCGCGCCGCATGGCTTCGGCGACCCAGAGCAGGCGGTCGGGGGTCGGCGTGCCCAGAGCGGCCTTGACCGCGTTTTTGTCGTCGCCTTCACCCAGACCGGGGATGCCGATTTCGTTGAGACCGGTCAGGCCGGTTTCGAGCGAGCGCAGGGCCTTTTGCAGCGATTCCGAGAAGGTGCGGCCAATGGCCATGGCTTCGCCGACCGACTTCATCGATGTGGTCAGGCGGTTGTCGGCGCCGGGGAATTTTTCAAAGGCGAAACGCGGGATCTTGGTGACGACATAGTCGATTGTTGGCTCGAACGAGGCCGGCGTGGCACCGCCGGTGATGTCGTTTTCGAGCTCATCGAGCGTGTAACCGACAGCGAGGCGCGCGGCGACCTTGGCGATGGGAAAGCCGGTGGCTTTGGATGCCAGCGCCGAGGAGCGCGACACGCGCGGGTTCATTTCGATGACGATCAGGCGGCCATCGGCCGGGTTGACGGCGAACTGAACGTTCGAGCCGCCGGTTTCCACACCGATCTCGCGCAGCACCGCCAGCGAGGCGTCGCGCATGATCTGGTATTCCTTGTCGGTCAGCGTCAGGGCCGGGGCGACGGTAATGGAATCGCCGGTATGGACGCCCATGGGATCGATGTTTTCAATCGAGCACACGATGATGCAGTTGTCCTTTTTGTCGCGGACAACTTCCATCTCGTATTCTTTCCAGCCGAGGACGGATTCCTCGATCAGGACTTCGTTGGTGGGCGAGGCGTCGATGCCGCTTTCGCAGATGGCAAGGTATTCCTCGCGGTTGTAGGCGATGCCGCCGCCCGTGCCGCCAAGCGTGAAGGAAGGGCGGATGATGGCGGGCAGGCCGATATCTTCGAGGGCCTGCAGGGATTCGATGGTGTTGTGGGCGAGGCGCGAGCGGGGGGTATCAAGCCCGATCTTGGTCATCGCGTCGCGGAACAGCTCGCGATCCTCGGCCTTGTCTATGGCTTCGGCGTTGGCGCCGATCATTTCGACGCCGAATTTTTCAAGCACGCCCATCTTGTTGAGCGAGAGGGCGCAGTTGAGCGCGGTCTGGCCGCCCATGGTGGGGAGCAGCGCGTCGGGGCGCTCCTTTTCGATGATCTTGGCAACGACTTCGGGGGTGATGGGCTCCATATAGGTGGCATCGGCGATGTCGGGATCGGTCATGATCGTCGCCGGATTGGAGTTCACCAATATGATGCGATAGCCTTCTTCGCGCAGCGCCTTGCAAGCCTGAGTTCCCGAGTAGTCGAACTCGCAGGCCTGGCCGATAATGATCGGTCCAGCCCCGATGATGAGGATGGATTTGATGTCTGTGCGTTTGGGCATGTGATACTTCTCGTACGGCAAGCGCGCGGCAGAAAAGCTGTCGCGCGTCGGACGGGGTATGGATTCTGTTGGCTAAGCGGTCTCCTTAGAGCAACCTTGTTCCGATTTCCAGCGTTAAGGAGCGGATTCTTTTACTCCTGATTGCCGCAGGGCGATTTTGCACGCGATCGGGGTGGCACAAACGGACCATCGCGTTACACTGCCAACGACCCTTCCGATGCCGTGAGTTCGATTGCGGCGCATCATTTTCATATCGAAGCAAGGAGCGCCGCCATGACGCAGCAGAGCTTTATCGAACTTTCCGATGGCAACACGATTCCGCAGGTCGGGCTGGGAACCTGGAAGCTTGACGGCGCGAACATGCAGAGTGTGGTGGAAGCGGCCATTGGCGCGGGGTATCGCCATTTCGATACGGCCTATGCCTATCGCAACGAAGCGGCGCTGGGTGCCGCACTCAAGGCGTCCGGCGTTGGCGCGGACGAAGTGTTCATCACCAGCAAGCTGCCGAGCGGGCGGCACGGGTACGATTCGACGCTCAAGACCTTCGATGAAACCATGGCCAATCTGGGGGTCGATGTGCTCGACCTCTATCTGATCCACTGGCCGATGCCCAAGACCGGCAATTTCGTCGATACGTTCAAGGCGTTCATCAAGCTCAAGGAGGACGGCCGGATCAGATCGATCGGGGTGTCCAACTTCCATCAGGCCCATCTGGAAAAGCTGATTGCCGAGACGGGTGTGACGCCTGTCGTCAACCAGATCGAGCTTTCGCCCGCATTCCAGCAAAAAGAGCTCCGGGCCTTTAACGAAGGGCTGGGAATCAAGACCGAAAGCTGGAGCCCGCTGGGCCGGGGCGATGTTCTGGAAAGCTCCACGATAAAGCAGATCGCACAAAAGCATGGCAAAACGCCCGGTCAGATCACCATTCGCTGGCATGTCCAGAACGGGCTGATCGTCATTCCGAAATCGGCCAATCCTCAGCGGATTGCAGAAAATTTCGCCGTGTTCGATTTCGAACTCGACGCCGAGGACATGGCAAAGATCGAAGGGCTCGACAGCGCGGACGGCCGGACAGGGGTCAATCCCGACGAGGCCGAATTCCTGCAGGTCTGATCCTGTTCAGACATAAAGCTTGAAGCCTTCGTGGCTTCTGGAAAAGCCGAGGCGCTCGTAAAAGCGATGCGCGTCGGCTCTTTTCTTGTTGGAGGTGAGTTGCACCATCGTGCAGCCCCGTTCCTTTGCCTTTTGGACGGCCCAAGCCATCATCTTTTCCCCGATCCGCCTGTTGCGGTGATCGGGGGACACGTGAACGCCCTCGATGGTGCAGCGCCAGCCGCCGCGGCGGAAAATGCCCGGGGTAAATGTGAGCTGGAAGGTTCCCACCGCTGCAGCGTCGAATTCGGCGATCAACAAGAGCTGGTTGGGATCCGCAGCGATGGCCTTAAAGGCTGCCAGATAGTCCGGACCGTGCGCATCGGCGGGGTCGTCGATGCGGTCCAGCACCGTATCGTGGGCGATCAGGCCGACGATGAAAGGCAAATCGTCGGTCGTGGCGTTGCGAATGGCGAGGTCGGACATGAGGCATCTCCCGGATAAGGCGCCCATGTTTCATGATTCGGATCAGCGGGGCAGCTTGCCGATGCCCATGCGGGAAAGAAGGCCGTCTCGGCGGATGAAATGGTGGTAGAGCGCGGCGCCGATATGGATGGCCAGCAGCGCCATGAACAGCCGCGCCAGCACCCCGTGGATATCGCGGGGGGCGATGTCGTCGAGATCGGGAATGGGCGCGCCCGTGGCAAGGGCCGGAATGACGCCGCCGATGATGTTGGTGGCAATGCCGGTCGATGCCAGAACGATGATGAACACGTAGGCCAGCACATGCACCGTGGCGGCAATACGCGACTGGAGGGGCGGGATGCCGGCCAGTTCGTTCGGGCGCCGGTCGGCGAAGACCCACCAGACAATGCGGAATATGGTCAGCGCCAGTACGGTCAGGCCCAGTGCGATATGGGGGATCAGGAGGGCGCGCTTTGTGGCATCGGTATCGGCGTCCGCCGCGTTGAGGCCCAGAACGATAAGCGCCAGGACCAACAATGCGGTCACCCAGTGAACGACGATGGCGATTGTTCCGTAGCGGTCGGGTGTGCTCTTGAGGCTCATGATCGCACCTTGTGGCTGAGCGATTGAGGGGGTATATAGCATGCTATGATTATTAAATAGCATGCTATGGATACCGATGCAACGCCGTGATTCCGAAGGCTATCTGACAAATCGTGCGGCAAGGCTGTTCATGCAGGCCATGACGCGGGCCATCCGGCCGCACGGGCTGGCGAGTGCCTATGTGCCGGTGCTGTACGCGCTGAGCGAGATGCCGGAAATGACGCAGGCCGAGCTCACCGATTTTGCCGGGATCGAGCAGCCCACCATGGCGGCGACGCTCGGCCGCATGGATCGCGACGGGCTTTTGACCCGGCGCCCCGATCCGCAGGACAGGCGTAAATTGCTGATCGGGCTGAGCACTTCCGGACGTGAGAAAGTTGCCGCCATGATGGAAGCCGTCGTGCGGATCAACGGGTGTGCGGCGACGGGACTGGACGCGCAGGAACGCAAGCGGCACCGCGAACGCCTGAAAACGATGATCGGCAATCTCGAGATCCTGCTCGCTGAGGAAATAGAATAACGATGTGCCCCTGGCCCGTCGGCCAAACACTCCTTCCCGTCGGAACCAATGGTCCCGCCTTTCCGTTTCGATGCCACAACAGACTGTGAGGACAGAAAATGGTCGAACGCGAACGCGAAACGGTTGTGGTCAATTCCGGTGGTGGGGGCGGCGGAATGATCTTTGCGGTGATCGTCGCGCTGGTCGTGGTCATCGGGGTCATCTATTTCGTCAACGTCAATTCCGGTGGCGAGGGCGGAACGGTTTCCGTCGATGTTCCGGCGGTGGACGTCACGCAATAATGGCCGAGACGGGCGTCATCGAACGGCTGATCCTGGAGGATGACGGGCGTTTTCCCAACAGCACGCTTGCCGTTCTGGTCTATCGCGCCGCGATCGGACAGGGGCCCTCCGCCGAGGCATTCAAAACCCTGTTGTCGCGAAATGGGTGGCCGGCCCAATGGGTCGGCTCGATCTTTCAATATCATCACTATCACTCGACCGCGCACGAGGCGCTCGGCGTCGCCAGCGGCAGCGCGCAAATCGCTCTGGGCGGCCCGCGCAGTGTTACTGTGAGCGTGAGCGAAGGCGATGCGGTGGTGATCCCGGCCGGGGTCGCACACAAGCTCGAAAGCGCCAGCACCGATTTTGCGGTCGTTGGAGCATACCCGCCGGGTCAGGATTGGGATATCCTTACCGGCGAACACGGTGAGCGCGAGACAGCGCTTGCCAATATCTCGAATGTTCCGGCGCCCCGAACCGATCCGGTGCAAGGTGAAACCGGACCATTGCTTGAGGCGTGGAGCGAGGAATAATCCATGAAATGGCGGGGGCGTAAGCGATCGTCCAATATCGAGGATCGACGCGGCGCGAGTGGTGGCCTGTTCCGCCGTTCGTCGGGTATGGGCGGATCGGGGTTCCGCATTCCCACGGGCGGCCGATCCGGTGGCATGGGGATCGGGTTCATCGTCATCATTCTCATCGTCGGGGTCGCGCTCGGCATCAATCCCATGTCGCTGCTCGATGGTAGTCTGGGCACGGGAACCAGCGGCTCAGGATCGGTCTCGCGGCCGCTGCCCGAGGCAGGTCAGGACGATCTTGCCGATTTCGTTGCGGTGGTCGTTCAGGACACAGAGGATCTGTGGACCGAAGTGTTCGTCGAGAACGGCATGACCTACGAACCGGCTACCGTGGTGCTTTTCACCGATACCGACAGTTCGGCCTGCGGGCTGGCGGATGCGCGTACCGGACCGTTCTACTGTCCAGGCGACCAGAATGTTTATATCGACCTGTCCTTCTATGAAACGCTGCGCAGCCAGTTTGGTGCTCCAGGCGACTTCGCGCAGGCCTATGTGATCGCTCATGAGATCGGGCATCACGTGCAGAATCTTGTGGGAGTTCTCCCCGAATATTCGCGCGCCATACAATCGATGAGCGAGGAGGAGGCCAATGCCTATTCGGTGCAGATCGAGTTGCAGGCCGACTGCTATGCGGGGATTTGGGCGAGTTATGTGGGCGAGGAAAACCTGCTCGATGATGGAGACGTCGAGGAGGCGATCAACGCCGCCGAGCAGATCGGGGACGATGCCATTCAAAGTCGCACGCAGGGTGTGGTTATCCCCAAGACCTTTACGCATGGCACTTCGGCGCAGCGCCAGGAGTGGTTCGAGCGTGGGTATGCTACGGGTGATGTCGGGGAATGCGACACGTTTTCGGGCGCTATCTGAAAACCGCACCTGATCCGAAAAGTGAAGGGCCTCAAGTTCTGATTCAACTTGAGGCCCGCCTTTCATGTTGAGTCCGGAACGCGGGCCAAGCCCCTGTTCCAGAATCGCTTTTCCTTAGAGCGTTATGCGATAGACGCCAAAGCCCGCTTCGCTGGTTTCGCCGGTCGGCTCGATGGTGACTGCGGTGACATCGGCCAGGTGCTGTTCGGCGGCGGGGCCGGTTTCAAACAACACGGTGGTGTCGCCCAATGCGGCCAGCGACCAGTTGCTGTCGGCGGCCGGATCGATGGTGCCCTGTTCGACGATGTAGCGCACGATCAGGTCGCGGTTGGTGTCGGGTCCCATGAAGATGATCTTGTCGGGGCCGACGCCGGGGAAGCCGCCACCACCGCCAGCGCGGTAGTTGTTGGTTGCGACAACGAACCGGGCCTCGGGATCGATGGGTTCGCCGTCATACATCAGATCGACGATGCGCTCGGCCTCGGGGTTTTCCAGAGCGCCGCCATCGGCGGCATATTTGGACGGCTGGGAGACGTCGATCTTGTAGGTCACGCCGTCGATCACGTCGAAATTGTAGGACGGGAAGGACGGATTGATGAGCGTGGCATCGCTCGAACCGGGTTCGACCTGATTGAAGATACCGGCTGAGCGTTCGAGCCATTCCTTGACGTCGGCGCCGGTCAGCAGCACTGCCTGGATGGTGTTGGGATAGAGATAGAGATCGGCAACGTTGCGGATGGCAACCGGGCCGACCGGGACATCGGTATAGTATTCCGGGCCGCCGCGACCACCGGCCTTGAAGGGGGCTGCCGCCGAGATGATCGGAATGCCTTCCCATTCGGTGCCGGCCATCATCTGCTCGAGATAGGCCTTCTGGGCGATGTTGACGATCTGGACCGAGGGATCGTCGGCCACCAGCGCGAAATAGGAATGCAGCGGTGCAGCGGTTTCGCCCACCGGGCGGCGGACATAATCCAGCGTTGCCTGGTGTTCTTCATCGACCGCCTCGGTGACGGTGTCTTCGGATTCGACGGTCGGGGTAACCGCTCCATCGACACGCTCATAGATGGGGCGCGCTTCGGAGGTGTGGGACAGGACCGACCAGGTGCCTGCATCGTCGACTTCGAGCAGCAGGTCGACAAGGCCCATATGGCTGCCCCAGAAACCGGCCATGACGGCGGGCGTGCCGTTGAGCGTGCCGGCTTCGATATCGACGCCTTCGATGCCTTCATAGTCAGGGCCGGGGAAGACGAGGTGCTGGTGGCCGGCGAGGATCACATCGATGCCCTCGATCGCGCCGAGCTGGAGCGAAACGTTTTCCATCATCGGGGAGGCTTGGCCACCCTCGATGCCGCCGTGGTTCATGGCGACGATGATATCGGCACCTTCTTGGCGCATGATGGGCACGTAGTGCTCTGCGGTTTCGATGATGTCGCGCGGGGCGACCTTGCCGGACAGATGCGCGGAATCCCAGGTCATGATCTGGGGCGGGACGAAGCCGATCAGGCCGATGCGGATTGTGCGGGTTTCACCAGCGCCGTCGGTCAGTTCCTTTTCGACGATCACATAGGGTTCAAACAGCGTGTCGTCATCGGCAATGTTGTCGGGCAGAGTCTCGCCGCGCACGATATTGGCGAGGACGACGGGAAATTGCGCACCGGCAATGGCGGCTTCTAGAAATTCGAGGCCATAGTTGAATTCGTGGTTGCCGATGGTGCCGGCGTCATAGCCCAGCGCGTTCATGGCCGCGATGGTGGGATGGATATCCTCGTCGTCCACACCGCGTTCGTAAGCGACATAGTCGCCCATGGGGCTGCCCTGGAGCATGTCGCCATTGTCGAGCAGGATGGCATTGCCGGCTTCGGCGCGGATGTTTTCGATGATCGAGGCGGTTCGCGCCATGCCGAGGGTGTTGTCCTCGCGGTCCGCATAATAGTCGTAGGGCAGCAGGTTGACGTGAATGTCGGTGGTTTCGAGGATGCGCAGATGGGCCTGATTGGCCTGCGCCATTGCTGCAAAGGGATGCATGACGATAGCGGCTGCGCCGACCGAAGCCGTGCCCGCAAGAAAGGCGCGGCGGCTGATTGAAAGGTTATGATGCATGATGTCCCTCCGAAAGGACGCTGGGGTTTGTTGAATCACCAAGAATGATGCAAGGCGCTCGTCTCCCCATTGCCGCAGTTTTCTGACGGCCCGATGACGCGCGCGTGAATAAGGTCCTCCTTTTTTATCGTTTGGTCAAATTATGACAGCGCACTCTGTGGAAATTTCCACCGGGCTGCTGACACCGTGTGTCACGGCCTCGCGCTAAATTCGCCTGAACACCAAGCGGAGAACATCAATGAGCGTGAAAACCTACCATGGCAGTTGCCAGTGCGGAGCGGTGCGGTTCGAGGCCGAAATCGACCTCTCCGAGGGCACGGGGAAGTGCAATTGCACGAGCTGCAGGAAGCGGCGGTGGTGGAGTGCGAGCGTCAAGCCGGATGCGTTTCGGGCGCTGGCGGGCGAGGACACAATGGTTCCCAATCGCGCGGGGACGGCGCTGTTCTGCCCGGGATGCGGGATTGCCCCGTTCGGGCGGGTTGCCAAGGCGGAATGGAACGATGGAGAGAGCGTTTCGATCAACGTCGCGTGTCTGGACGACGCAACGCCGGACGAACTGATCGCCGCGCCGGTCACCTATTATGACGGACTGAATGACAATTGGTGGGTGGTGCCGAGCGAAACCCGGCACCTATGAAACCTATTCGGCGAGCACTTCCATACCCTTCTGCTCGCGCACCAGATTGATGAAGCGCTTGAACAGGTAATGGGCGTCGTGGGGGCCGGGGGAAGCCTCGGGGTGGTACTGGACCGAAAAGATCGGCTTGCCTTCGACGGCGAGACCGGCGTTCGACCCATCGAACAGCGAAGTGTGGGTTTCGACGATCCCGGCGGGCAGGCTGTCGCGGTCGACGGCAAAGCCGTGGTTCATCGAGGTGATCTCGACCTTGCCGGTGGTCAGGTCCTTGACCGGATGATTGGCGCCATGGTGGCCCTGATGCATCTTTTGGGTCTTGCCGCCGAGGGCGAGGCCCAAAAGCTGATGGCCGAGGCAGATGCCGAAAACGGGCTTGCCGGACTCGATGATTTTTTTGATGGTCGGCACCGCATATTCACCAGTGGCCGAGGGATCTCCAGGGCCGTTGGACAAAAATATGCCATCAGGATTGTGGGCCATGATGTCTTCAATAGTGGCGGTGGCCGGAACGACAGTCACGCGGGCACCCTGATCGGCGATGCAACGCAGGATGTTGCGCTTGGCACCGTAGTCGATGGCCACGACATGGAAATCGGGGTTTTCGACGCGACCATAGCCTTCGCCCAGCCGCCAGCGGGTTTCGTCCCATTTATAGGTCTGGGTGGTCGAGACGTCCTTGGCGAGGTCGAGACCTTCGAGGCCCGGGAACTGGTCGAGTTCGACCTTGAGGGCGGCGTCGTTGAAATTGCCGTCCGGCGCATGGGCGATCACGGCATCGGCCATGCCCTTTTCCCGGATCAGGGCGGTCAGGGCGCGGGTGTCGAGCCCGGCGATGCCGATGATGCCGCGCTTCTTGAGCCAGGCGTCGAGCCGTTCGGCGGCGCGGTAGTTGGACGGGCTGGTGACGTCGGCCTTGATGACGGCACCGCGGATGCCCGAGGCTGCGGCCATGTTGACGGTCTCGATGTCTTCGTCATTGGCGCCGACATTGCCGATATGGGGGAAGGTGAAGGTGATGATCTGGCCGGCATAGGAGGGATCGGTCAGAATTTCCTGGTATCCGGTCATGGCGGTGTTGAAGCACACTTCGCCGACGGCCGTGCCCACAGCGCCGATGCCCTGGCCCTCGAGACGCGTTCCATCGCGCAGGATGAGGACTGCGGTGGGGGCGGATTCTTTCCAACCGGACACGGGGCTTCTCCATTTTTCGTACATCAGGTCAGGCGCGCGGAACCTCCGGCCATGATCGCCGTTTGGTGGTTCTCTTCCGCCCTATATTGAATTTGCGCGAACCTATTTGAAGGGCAGGGCGCGGTCAACCGAGTCCTTTGCAATTGAAAATATTGCAAATCAATGGCTTAGCGGAAATTGAGCGGGCGATTGGCTTTGCGGACACGCTTGGGCTATAGGAACGGCACCAAAACAGGACAACAAACCTCAAGGGAAACCGATCATGCGCGATCAGATCAGTGCTGCCATGAAGGACGCCATGAAGGCGCGCGACGGCCGCCGGACGACGACGCTGCGACTCATCAATGCCGCCATCAAGGACCGCGAAATCGCGGCGCGGGGCGAGGGCAAGGATGGTATCGGGGACGAGGACATCCTTGCCATCCTGCAAAAGATGGTCAAGCAGCGCGAGGAATCGGCGGCCCTTTATTGCCAGAACGGGCGGCCCGAGCTCGAAGCGCAGGAGCGCGAGGAAATCGAGATCATCAAGGAGTTCCTGCCCAAGCCGCTGACCGAAGCCGAGGTCGATGCGGCGATCAAGGCGGCCATTGCCGAAACCGGGGCCGAAGGGCTGCGCGACATGGGCAAGGTGGTGGGCGTGCTCAAAGCGAAATATCCCGGGCAGATCGATTTCGGGCAGGCCTCCAAGCAGGTCAAGGCACAACTGGGCGCCTGATCTTTTCTCCTTTAGATATCAGGCGTATTGTTCCCGGGTTGTTGCGGCTTAGGGGACTATCATGGCTGATGAAAAGAAGTCGTCTCGCTTTCCTTCTATTCTGACCGGGCTTCGCGGCGTATTGATGCTGCTCGTGGGGATTTATGCCGTGCTGTTTCCCGGCGCGGCTCTTTTGGTGCTTACCACCTTTGCGGCGGCGCTGTTCGTCATCGACGGCGCGCTGGGGCTCTGGGCGATCACATTCGGGGGCGGCAGGACCGGCAATTTCTGGTTCGACGTGGTGCGCAATGCCCTCTCGATCGTCGTGGGCATTCTGATCCTTATCTCGCCGCTGCTGGGCGCGCTGGTTACGGCGACGTTCCTGGTTTATCTCGTGGCCTTTCAGGCCATTTTCGTGGGCGCCATGGAAATCGTCGTGGTCGTCCGCGAACGCCAGCTCTACGCCAAGATCTGGCCAGTGCTGCTCAGCGGCGCTCTTTACGTCCTGTTCGGGCTGTTGCTCGCCTTCTGGCCATTCGAGGCAGCAGTGGCTCTGGTGATGGTTGGCGGGGTGCTGATGATGGTCTTTGCCTTCGGCCTGCTTGGGCTTGCCTGGCGGCTCTGGCAAGCGGGTCATTGAGGCTGTGAATAAGGAGGAAAAGCGCGGCAACAGGTGACAAAGCGCCAACCAGCGCTTACCTAAAACGCATGCGCTTTTCCGATCATTTTCTGGACGAGATTCGAAACCGCCTGCCGATCACGCAGGTGGTGGGCGAGCATGTCGTCTGGGACAAGCGCAAATCCCAGCCCGGCAAGGGCGATATGTGGGCCTGCTGCCCCTTCCACGGTGAAAAGAGCCCCAGCTTTCACGCCGATGACCGGCGGGGGCGCTATCACTGTTTCGGGTGCGGGGCGAGCGGGGACCATTTCCGCTTTCTGACCGACAAGACCGGGATGAGCTTTCCCGAGGCGGTGGAACTCCTGGCCGGACGGGCCGGCGTCCCCATGCCGGCGCGGGACGAAAAGGCGGAAAAGCGGGCCGAGGCGAGACGGTCGCTTCACGACGTCATGGAACTGGCGACAGCCTATTTCGTCGAGGCGCTGGCCCACAATGTGGGCGCACGGGCGCGCGGCTATCTGCTCGAGCGCGGCGTATCCGGCGCCATGCAGCAGCGGTTCAGAATCGGGTTTGCACCTGACAGCCGCAACGGGCTGAAAGAGTTTCTTGCGGCGAACGGTGTTTCGGCAAGGGAAATGGCCGAGACCGGGCTGGTCGTCCATGGTGAAGACATTTCGGTGCCCTATGACCGGTTCCGCAACCGGCTGATGTTTCCCATTACCGATTTTCGTGGGCGGGTTATCGCGTTTGGCGGGCGGGCGTTGAGCGCGGACGTGGCGGCGAAATATCTCAATTCGCCGGAAACCGAGCTCTTTCACAAACGCCAGACGCTCTATAACGGGCAGGCGGCACGGCAGGCCGGATATGACGGCAAGCCGCTGATCGTTGTCGAAGGCTATCTCGATGTTATCGCCGCGGTCGCGGCCGGGTTCGAGGGGGCCGTGGCGCCGCTCGGGACGGCGCTGACCGAAGATCATCTCAACCTTCTTTGGCGTATGACCGATATTCCGGTGCTGTGTTTCGACGGCGACAGCGCCGGGATGCGGGCGGCGGAGCGCTCGGTCGATATCGCGCTTCCCCTGCTCAAACCCGGAAAGAGCGTTTCGATCGTCACGCTTCCTGGTGGGCTCGATCCGGACGATCTCATCAAGCAGCAGGGGCGGCAGGCCTTTGCCGATCTTGTCGCCGGCGGCCGGTCACTGGCCGATGCCGTATGGGCCATGGAGACGGCAGGGGGAATTCCCGAAGCGCCCGAGCAGCGTGCGGCGCTGGAAGCGCGGCTGCGTGAACGGGCAGCACGGATCGCCGATGTTTCGGTGCGGCGCCATTACAGCCAGGCGTTCGATGAAAAAATTTCGTCGCTGTTTATCTCGACGCGCGGGCAGTATCGGCGCGACGGGCGAAACAATGGATATGAGCAGCGGCGGACCGGTCAGCGCGGCAACCCCAAGATGCTCGTCTCGGACACGCTGCGCAATTCACGGCTCTTGAAGGGCGCTGCGACGCCCGGTGTGATCCCCCGCGAAGCGGTGATCCTGATGAGTCTGGTCAATCATCCCGAACTGGCTCAGGCCCGGCTCGAGGCGCTGGCGGAAATCGAATTCCAGTCCTTGCCGGCGCGGCAGGTTCTGGCGGCCTTTCTCGACCTTGTGACCGTCCACCCGGACCTGGGACCGAACGGGATCGCCGAGGCGCTGATCGCGCGCGGGCATGGGCCGGTGCTCGACAAAATGCGCAGCCAACTGTCGCGGCAAGGGATATGGCAGGCCGATGCCGAGACTGCACAATCGGACGCCGAAACAGGATTAAAACACTCGCTGGCCTTGCATTACAAATCCGTTCAACTAAATAGGGAACTCAAAGCAGCCGAACTGGCGCTAGGCGAAGACCTGAGCGAAAACGCATTCGAGCGGCTGCGTGACATCCAGAATCAGATTTCCAGTGTCGACGGTACTGAGGCATTGATCGAGGGATTTGGTTCGCTATCCGGGCGTGCGACGCGGAGTCTTTGAAAAAAAGATGATTCGTGTCTGTGCGCTTTTGCGTGTATGGAGCGCTCCTGCAGCAAAAGGATTCGAATCAGAATCAGGGTTGTTTCGCATTACCTAAGCGATTTGTTAACCCTGTGATGTCTTTCAATCCCAGTTCCAGTGCGATCATCGGGTGATGACACCAGTGCCGCAAACCATGGTGCGGCTCAGGAGAGCGAACTATATGGCCACCAAGGCAGCCAACCAGACCAAGACCGAGACCGACAGCAAGCCGGAATCGCAGACCGAAGCACCCGATGGGCCGCTTCTCGATCTTTCCGATGCCGCCGTCAAGAAGCTCATAAAGACCGCCAAGAAGCGCGGTTATGTGACCTATGAAGAGATCAATGCGGTTCTGCCTTCGGAAGAAGTGACCTCCGAGCAGATCGAAGACATCATGGCCATGTTCTCGGACATGGGCATCAATGTCGTCGACGAGGACGAGGTCGAAGAGGCCGAGGCCGACAACAGCAGCGACGACGAAGGCGGCGAGATCGCGACGACGGGGACCACGGCGGTCGCCAATACGTCCAACGCCAAGTCCGGGTCCGACAGGACCGACGATCCGGTGCGCATGTATCTGCGTGAAATGGGATCGGTCGAACTGCTCAGCCGCGAGGGCGAAATCGCCATCGCCAAGCGCATCGAGGCCGGCCGCGAAACCATGATCGCCGGGCTGTGCGAGAGCCCGCTGACCTTCCAGGCCATCATCATCTGGCGCGACCAGCTTGCCGAAGGCGAGATCTTGCTGCGCGACATCATCGATCTCGAAGCCACCTATGCCGGGCCAGATGCCAAGATCGCCGACGCGACCGCTGGCAATGACGACGAGGACGAAGACGAGGATGCTCCGGCTCCCGCTGGTGTATCGTCGACGGCTTCCGCTGCCCCGGCAGCGCGCACCGAACGGCCCGGACGGGCCGAGGGTGGCGAAGAAGATGGGGCAGCGGCCAGCGGCGAAGGCGGTCAGACCGACGACGATGACGATGACGACGAGTACGAGAACAATCTCTCGCTCTCGGCCATGGAGGCTGAACTCAAGCCCCAGGTCGTCGAGACATTCGATCGGATTGCCGAGACCTATGGGCGGATGCGCAAGGTCCAGGATCAGCATGTCGAAGACCAGCTTGCCGCCAAGTCTCTGGACGTCGGCGAAGTCAAGGAACTCGATGCCTGGCGCACCCAGGTGATCTCGGACGTCAAGTCCCTCTCGCTCAATGCCAGCCGTATCGAAAGCCTTGTCGAGCAGCTCTACGACATCAACAAGCGCCTCGTGCGCAATGAGGGCCGTCTGCTGCGTCTTGCCGAGAGCTACAAGATCAAGCGCGACGATTTCCTCAACGCCTATTACGGGTCCGAACTCGACCCCGATTGGGCCGACAAGGTGTTCGGGCGGTCCGAAAAGGGCTGGGCGGATTTCGTGTCGCGCGAGCGGGCAACGATCGATGAGCTGCGTGCTGAAATCCAGACGCTGGCCACCGAAACCGGGCTCGATATCGCCGAATACCGCCGCATCGTTTCCAAGGTGCAAAAGGGCGAGCGCGAAGCTGCCATTGCCAAAAAGGAAATGGTCGAGGCCAATCTGCGTCTCGTGATCTCGATTGCCAAGAAATACACCAACCGCGGATTGCAGTTCCTCGATCTTATCCAGGAAGGCAATATCGGGCTGATGAAGGCCGTCGATAAATTCGAATATCGTCGCGGCTACAAGTTCTCGACCTATGCCACGTGGTGGATCC